>JAKSLL010000034.1 GCA_024401215.1 Bacteroidaceae bacterium | reverse complement strand
GAAGAACTCAAGCAGACAAAGGTTACTCAGCCTGCAGTATTCCTCCACTCTGTAATCTCTGCTATCTGCATGGGCGACGAATTCCAGCCAGACATGGTTGGTGGTCATTCTCTCGGCGAGTTCTCAGCACTTGTTGCTGCAGGCGCACTCTCTTTCGAGGATGGTCTGAAACTCGTATCTCAGCGTGCACAGGCAATGCAGAAGGCTTGTGAGGCTGCACCATCTACTATGGCAGCAATCATCGGTCTTCCAGATGAGAAGATTGAGGAAATCTGCGCTTCTATCTCTAAGGAAGGTGCTATCGTTGTACCTGCAAACTACAACAATCCAGGACAGCTCGTTATCTCTGGTAACATCGAGGCTATCAACGAGGCATGCGAGGCAATGAAGGCAGCAGGAGCAAAGCGCGCTCTCCCACTCCCTGTTGGCGGTGCATTCCACTCTCCACTCATGCAGCCAGCTAAGGACGAACTTCAGGCTGCTATTGAAGCAACAACATTCTCTGCGCCAAAGTGCCCTGTTTACCAGAATGTTGACGCTAAGGCTCACACTAACCCAGAAGAAATCAAGCAGAACCTCATAGCTCAGCTCACTGCTCCAGTGAAGTGGACTTACGAGGTGCAGGCAATGATTGCTGCTGGTGCTACTGACTTCACAGAATGCGGTCCAGGTAAGGCCCTTCAGGGTATGATTGCAAAGATTGACCGCAACGTAACAGCTCACGGCATTGCATAAATTATTAAATACAAAGTGAATAGTGAAGTGATGAGTGCTTCGCTATTCACTTTTTCTATTTTAAATCTATTATGGAGAAAATTGTCATATACCAAGTATTCACCCGACTCTTCGGCGCAAACTCTAATAAGAATGTCAGCAATGGCACAAAGAAAGAGAACGGATGTGGCAAGATGGCAGACTTCACAGGCACAGCGCTTGCTGAGATAAAGAAACTTGGTGCCACACACATCTGGTACACAGGTATTATTGAACACGCAACAAAGACAGACTTCACAGCATACGGAATACAGAAAGACCATCCTGCTGTTGTGAAAGGAAATGCAGGCAGCCCTTACGCCATAAAGGACTATTACGATATAGACCCTGACCTTGCAACAAAAGTGCCAGAGAGAATGAAGGAGTTCGAAAATCTTGTGAAACGCACACATAAGGCAGACCTCAAGATGATTATCGACTTCGTCCCTAACCATGTAGCAAGACAATATCATTCAGATGCCAAGCCAGAAGGCGTGAAGGACTTAGGCGAAGATGACGATAAGTCTATGTCATTCAACCCACATAACAACTTCTACTACATCCCTGGCGAGAGATTCTCTCCTAACTTCTCTCTGCAAAACGAAGAGATGGGCGAGTATGTAGAATTTCCTGCTAAGGTAACAGGAAACGACTGCTTCACACAGTGGGCTGGCCAGAATGACTGGTATGAAACTGTCAAGCTGAACTATGGTGTTGACTATCAAGGAAATCATCAGATTGCCTTTTGTCCTTCAATACCTAACACATGGGAGAAGATGTTAGAAATCCTCCTCTTCTGGGCAAGCAAGGGAATCGACGGCTTCAGATGCGACATGGCAGAAATGGTGCCTTGCGCTTTCTGGGGATGGGCAATACCTAAGGTTAAAGAAGCATATAAAAATATTGTGTTCATTGCAGAGGTTTACAACCCACATGAATACCGCAACTACATCTATCAAGGTCACTTCGACTACTTGTATGACAAGGTTGGCCTATATGACACATTGCGCTCTGTAATGGGAGGTAACACAGCAACAAGCATCACAGGAGCATGGCAGAGTGTGGACGACATACAAGGCCACATGCTCAACTTCCTTGAGAATCATGACGAGCAGCGCATTGCTTCACAGTTCTTTGCAGGAAACGCGGAGAAAGGCAAACCTGCCCTGCTGGTAAGTGCGCTTATGCGTACAAACCCAATGATGATATACTTTGGTCAGGAACTGGGCGAGCAAGGCATGTATTCAGAAGGATTCAGCGGTCAAGATGGACGAACAACAATCTTTGACTACTGGACCATAGACCTCATCCGCCGTTGGAGGAACAATGGCAAGTTTGACGGAAGCCTTCTTTCAAAGGAGGAGAAAGAGCTTCAAGCATATTACACTAATGTGCTTAACATCTGCAATAAAGAGAAAGCAATAAGTGAAGGCGCATTCTTTGATATCATGTATGTCAATTACGGACAAGGCATGAATGAGCATCGCCAATATGCATTCCTCAGAAAAGAAGGAAAAGAACTTATAATTGTAATCGCCAACTTCGACAACGAGCCAGCGCGTTCATGGATAAAGATTCCTGCACATGCATTTGAGCATCTTAACATCCCAATAAGTGATAAAGAGCGCGAATGCAAGGATCTCTTGACAAACAAAAAAGAGAAGAAGACACTCATACCTGACGGCACATTCTATGTAGAACTTCCTGCCAACGGAGGCAAAGTGCTAAAGTTCAAATTGTAAATCTCTGCATTCAGGTATTATATTGCAAGATATTGATAAACATAACATTCATAAAAAAAGAGGGAGGCATTGCTTCCCTCTTTTCATGATTGTCAATAAGAGGAACACATCATTTTCTTATACTACATATCGAAATCAAATCAATTCTTGGAATAAAAAACATGTCATAAAACAATAAAAAAACACTTTTCACGTTATAACATATAGCAGTTCCTAATAATAACGGATAGCTTAATAAAGACGAAAAAGCATCATCGTCAAGTCCATTACCAAAATAAAAGGCAATGACATTAAACTGGATATACATATTAATCGCATTTACAATTAGTCTGGCGTTTTCACTCATAGGCACGCCATTTATAATAAAAATATGCAACATTCATGGCCTATATGACCAGCCTAACGGCAGAAAGTTGCACAAGGAAGCCATACCTCGTCTCGGAGGCACGCTTTTCTTGCCATCACTGAGTATTGGAGTGGCAATCACCCTTGCTATCATGTACAATGGACTGAGCAAGGATTTCGAAGTTACAATATCTACTATGATGATGGCTATCGGAGCGCTTCTCATATACCTTATTGGCATTCTGGACGACCTAAATGGCATGAAAGCCATACATAAATTCGCCATCCAGACTGTGGCTGCGCTCTTCTTCCCATTCTGCAACTTGATGATAAACAACCTGCATGGGCTGTTCGGAATTTATGAAATACCGCTTTGGATAAGCTATCCGTTAACAGTATTTGTCATTCTGCTTATTGTCAACGCAATGAACCTTATCGACGGAATTGACGGACTGTCATCAAGTCTCTCTATACTTATTCTCGCAGCATTCACCCTACTCTATTTCCATCTCGGTTCAATGCTGTTCTGCCTTATGAGCGTAAGTCTTGCAGGAGCTATACTGGCATTCTTCTTCTTCAACTACTATGGCAAAGTGGGAGGACTGAAAATCTTTATGGGAGACTCCGGAAGCCTGTTTCTCGGTTATGTCATAGCCTACCTCGCCATCAAATATCAGATGTCGAACGAATGCGGAGGCTTCCCATACAGACAAGACTCTCTTCTAATATCGTTCTCATTGGTTTTCCTTCCATGCATTGACGTAATAAGAGTGGCAATACAGAGAAAGATAAACGGCAAAAAGATGTTTGAAGCAGACAAGACGCATATACATCACAGAATCATGCAGATGGGTCTCGACATGCATCAAGCACTTGCAGTCATATTAGCCGTATTCATCTCCTTCTGCCTTATTAACTACGGACTGAACGGACTTGGAATACAGGCAACCTACATCATCGCGTTAGACATACTCATCTACTCTGTGTTCATGTGGGTGATACAAAAACTTAAAGCACAATGAGGAAGGTCATCGCATTATTGCTAAGCATATCACAAATCAGCGCCTTTGCCCAGATGAAAGATTTAGGCAAAGGCATAAACTATTCTATAGAGGCAAGTGGTACTGTCAGCAATGGCGACAATGCGCCATTATGGCTTTCAAGCAATAGACAAGGCCTCGGATCGGTGGAAAGCAATTCTGCATACGAAAGAGTGAGCATAACACGCAGCATGTCTGCTGACTCCGTAAAAAATTGGAAAAGCGAATATGGCATCGATCTTGTGCTCAACCAGAATTCAACATCAAACTTTCTAATCCATCAAGCATATTTCTCAACAGCATACAAGAAGGTGTCTCTCACCATTGGAGCAAAAGAGAATGAAATAGACCTCCGTAACAATGAACTCACAAGCGGCGGCCTTAGCCTTGGCATAAACGCCACACCCATACCGCAAGTGAAATTCAATGTTGACTACATTTCCGTGCCCGGCACCCATCAATGGTGGAAATTCAAAGGCCGCATGAGTTACGGCAAGACCACCGATGGAAAATGGCAGGAGTCATGGGTTGATAAAAATACAAGATACACCACAAATCATCTCTACCATGAGAAAGCACTCTACATGAAATTTGGAGATGAGAAATGCTTTCCACTAACATACGAAATTGGCATACAAATGTTTTCCCAGTTCGGAGGAAGGAGCTATAATATAACAGGAAGAAACATACACAATAAAACTACACTTAATCATAGCGAATCTCTTAGCGCGTACTGGAAAGCATTTTTCCCTATTAATAGTGGAGGAGATGCTACAGATGGCACCATTACAAACGTAGCTGGAAACCATCTTGGCTCTTACAACAGCGCATTAACATGGAAAGGCAAAGGATGGTCCACTCGTCTCTATGCAGAAAGATTTTTTGAGGATCATTCTATGATGACTGTTCAGTATGGCATTTACGACCATCTACTCGGCATTGATGCCGAACTGCCTAAAAATAGAGTTGTAAGCCATGCTCTTATCGAACATCTCTCATCAAAAGACCAAAGCGGAGCTGTTTATCTTGACCCAACCCACAACATGCCTAAAGGTTATGCAGGAAATGATGACTATTACAACCACCGTATATACTCTGGATGGGAACATTGGGGAATGGCGATAGGAAATCCGTTGTTCAACTCACCTATATATAACATAGATCATACTATGGTATTCAAAAGCAACCGACTGTTAGCTTGGCACATCGGTTTAGATGGTGATCCAACAAATGAAATTCATTGGCGTATGCTTCTCTCTTTCACGGAGAACTGGGGAACATACGACAATCCTTTTGATGACGTAAAAAAACAGAACTCATGCCTATTTGAGGTATCATACAATCCAACGAAGATGGAAGATTGGACATTTACAGCAGCATTTGGATATGACAACGGCACATTGAGAGGAAATAGCGCCGGCGGACAATTATCTATAAAGAAGTGTGGTTTTCTTACAAAATAAATCATCATGACTCGAAAAAGGACATATAATATAATATACATTTGTTTGATGTTGCTATTGCATTTCATTGGCGTTTCATGCGACAAACTACCAGAAAACGATCTTGACGGAATGTGGCAACTACTTACTATTGAGAAAGATGGCACGACTACTGATGTTAAGGGCAATAGAGCATATTGGAGTTTTCGAAGAGAAATTCTCCAATTAAATTATAAAAGTGAGTCCTATAAACTTAAGTTTTACTCTCACAACTCAATGGAATCGTCAAAACTTCATCTATACGACTTCTGCACCGCTTCCGCTTATGAGAAAGAGACAGATGACAATGAATGGCTTACAAATGAAAAAGATTTAAAAGATTTAAATTTATTTGGGCTATATTTAGAAGAAGATAACAGCAGTAAAAGTAAATACGGAGTAAAGTTCGATATTATAAAGCTAAATTCATCCACCCTAATCCTTTCTACCCAAAACGAGAAACTAACATTTAGGAAATTCTAACCTACATCATCCTGGAATTATTGAGTAGCAATTGAAGTTGGCGCAACGTTATTCCGATAATTCTGACAAGCATACACAGCAGCCATTTGAGCAACATGGGCAGCATCATCGTCAACATCAACACAACTTGAAAGATACTTAACTTTTTTCAATTCAGAAGAGGTGCATTGATATCGCCAAGTATTACCTAATACACTCACGCCTGTACGAGGATAAAATATACTTTGATAATAAGCACATGCCGCAGCATAGCGAGCAAGTCCATAACCAAGATGTGTCCCATCACGAGTTAGGTCATACTCGTTATTTAAGGATGACGAACGCAGATTTTGTATAGCAGAACCATAAGGAATAACAAGTTGATAGATTGGATAATCAACAAGCATTTCATCAGTAGCCTTTACGATATTGTTCCACCGTTTGAAAGAAGAACCTTCTGTATTTGACTTATAATTATCCATATAACTATGAATAAGGAGAAAACCAAATGCAGCATCAGGCTGAAGAGCTGACAGCATCTTTGTATAGCGATACAAATACCCTCCGTCAGACATTGTATTCCATTTGCGGTAATCATTTGCATAATCACTTACCTGATGTACAATGATAAGATCCCATTTTTGAGACAGTGCAGATTGCATACCTGAAGAATCTCCATTTCCATATACTCCTGTTTTTACTTGCATTGTCAAACCTCCAAACTCTTTGTTAAGATGATATTTCTGGTTATCCAATCCATAATAGCAATCATACCAACTTTTGAAACTCGCACTGCCACGAGTGAGAGAATAAAAACAGATATTATCTGTATTTATATTAGCAGCTTCAACAATATGTCCTAAATATGCAATACCATCATTTGTATAGGAATTTCCAATATCAAGGATACGGAGTGTGTCTCTCTTCAGCACTTCATCAATTCCACAACTATTTGGAGTCACAAATGGTGATGATTGCTTAGAAAGCAACGAATCCATATCATCGTCTTCCTTGTCGCAAGATGCTACAACTACAAGGAAAAAAGATAGGAGAAAAAGATAACAGCACTTTTTCATTTCTTAAATAATAGTCAAATAAATGAATGGCATTAAAAAGACAACTACAGACTTTGTTTCGTTATAGGATTATATAAATTCTAGAATGAAATATCCTTTCTAACAGGATAACCTCCAACAAATCCAAATGTACGCCAATATGCAAAATGGCTTTTAAGAAATATCTTGGCATAAGCACCATTAGTACGAGCTCTTCTTGTCCCCTTGTAAGTTATAACAAGCTTTGGATAATACACAACCTCAAGACCAGCTTTACGAATTCGAGTGCACCAATCAAGATCTTCTGCATACATAAAAAACTTCTCATCAAGTCCATGGGTTAGCTGATATGCCTTTCTTGACACCATAATGAAAGCACCTATCACCCAATCGACAGTTTGTACCTTTTGATAGTCAAACCCATGATTTAGTATGCTCTCTTTCTTGAATATTACGCGATTTATCTGTCTGAAAACAAAACGAGGAAGAGACACGTAAGGGCGAGCTGTATCTTGGATTTTATCTTCAGCATCTCGAATTTGAGGCGCTATAGCACCTATCTCCGGATGCTTTTCCATTAATGTCACCATATTAGAGAGGTCACAATTAATCGTACAATCAGAATTCATGATAACAAGGAAATCACCTTCGGCAATACTCAGTCCCTTATTCATCGCATAAGCAAATCCTCCATTTTTCTCATTGAACGACCATCTTATATTAGGATTTAACTCCTTTATTTCCTTCTGCTTTTGATCATCATAGCACGAATTGGACGATATGATTATTTCATGAGAGATACCTGTATGCGTTGAGATTGAATCTACACACCTAAGTATTTCATCTACTGAAAAATATTCAACAATGACTATCGACAATTTATTTTTCATTCCGCAACTTTTTTATATTCTTGGCTTAGCATTTCAGCAATCTTCCTCCATGAGAGTTCTCCTGATTTGTATGCTTCAGCAATATTGTTTGAATATCTATTTATCAGTGCCTCATCATCAGCCAACTGTATTATGACTTCGACAAGAGCTTCAACATCCTTTTCCTTTATGACTCGACCAAACTTGCCATCAATTACCATCTCGCCAAGTCCACCTACATTTGTTACAACAGACGGTTTGTTGAACGCAAAAGCTGACATCACCACCCCACTCTGCGTAGCATCAGTATAAGGGCAGACAACAAAATAGGAATTCTTTATGAGGGCTACAAGTTCTTCTTGTTCTATAAAACGGTTTTCTATATGGATGTAATCAAGATTTTTATATTTCTCTATATCAAAATGAAAAGTGCCACCACCTGCTACAACAAGATGAAGATCAGGACAATGACTATGTACTTTACACATTGCAGGTAACAGATAATCAAGACCTTTATACTGAGAAATCTTTCCAAAAAACAATATGTATTTCTTACCTTCAAGAGGAATAGAAGATGATTTGGGCGAAACTGTTCGCAAATATGTATAACAGCTCAACATGCTGTTGAGCACACACGCCTCATTTAGCGAGTAGTAATCAAGAAACTGCTGACGCTGATTTCTATTGAGTATAATAAACTTAGGTATTAGCCAAAATGCTACCTTTCTGCGAAGTCGTACTATGAAAGTATCCAACCCCGTATGAGGAAAAGGATCGTGTACAGTAAGAAGCATCCTATTCTTCAAGAAATACACAATAAACTCATATACATTGAGAGGCCATGTTAAGTGTATAACATCAAACTTGTTCTTAATAAGAAAAATAAGCAGAAGTAGGTTGGTATAAAAAGCCTTTATACACCACATGCTACCACAAGTATTTACGATATAGAATTTATCCAAATCAATAAATTGAGCATACTGTTTGAATTGTGGATAAGCATCAATCGCCTTAAATATGCCTGTCTTTGGATACATTTGTTTTACATTAAAGGCGGGACCATTCATAAAACGAGGCGTTATCTCCATGATATACGTAATATCTTCCAATTGCTGAGCCTCATGAAGATACGACAAATCAACATCAGATAATTGTATCTTACCTATGTATGCTATCTTTTTCAACGACATAAAGTAAAATATTGAATTAAAGGTGGAAACAAGCCTTGATTAAAACAGATTATTAACAAATAGCAGACACAATCACTTCAAGCAGTAACAAACATATTTGCTGTTTGCCGAAAGGAATTATTATCACTATCGTATCATAATTATCACACAAAATTAACAAAATTTACTCATATATAAAAACAAATGAATAACAAACAACCTTACATGTTAAAACATTGAGAATTATTATAACTATATCACACAAAATTACATTTCATGATGACTCTCAATCAATATATATACCTTATATCCAATTTATCATAATAGGACATTCTGAATTATACGATGCAGCTTCATCGCAAGAGATTCCACACTGAATTCTTCTTTGAAAGTATTATATATATCATTAGGATTGATATCAGCCATGAGCATTTGATTTACCGATGTATAGAAACTATTCTGATCATTGTATTCAAACAGTTGACGATTATTTCTGAAAGTTTCATAGCCTACAGCTGATACGGAATGGCACAAAATCGGGAGACCATGCTTCAATCCATCTATCACACGAAGTTTTATGCCACTTCCTGCATTTATCGGACACAAATAATAATCTGCACCTTCAAGCAACACATTCATATCTTCGGGATTTCCAATGACCATGACATTCTGTTTATCTCGGCAAATATCAAGAATCTCCATACTTGGATTCCGACCTGCAATAATAAGTTTGCAGTCAGGACACGCCTTAAGAAGAATTTCATAGTAATTCTTCATAAACTCAACAATGGGTCTATTAGACTGCTTGAAGCATAGCGAACCTGTTATGATGAACGTGCGCCCTTTTTTCTTCAGCGGAAAAGATTTGTCTGCCAAATGCCTGAATTCACAGATTCCTATATTGTGAAGGTGAAGATTGCGCTGTGGATACCATGACACAAACACTTGTGCGTCATTCTCTGTCAAGGTGAAATTTATATCACTTGCTAACAACGCTGCTGTTTCGGCCTTTGATGAATAGTACATCATCGGCAAACGGTATGCTAATGGTGGAAGATTGTCCTTCATATAAAACCTTTCCACATTATGGTGTATAGTAATAATCTTTGCACCCGTTGCCTTTATGTTCTCAATGAGAGAAGCAGCTGTTAAGCTATGGTCAATGACAATAATATCATATTTACAACCACCAAGATGGCGTCTGACAAAATCCGTAAGTCTATGCAATCTTCCTCGATAAACATCTAGACCTTTTTGTATCTTGGAGCGATGGTCAAAGCACGGTATGCACTTCACGCTTTGTGGAACGAAATTGGAATTGTCTTCGTTGTCATGCTCCGGATATATCAGTACCAAGTCGTCAAACAATCTTGCAAAGGCATGAACAAAACCTTTGGTAGCATTTGCGCCACCATTATTGTCACTCAGGTAGTGTCTGGTCAAGAAAAGAACTTTTTTCATCTACATTATTATTTTCCTGTTATCACATTACAGACTGATTTAATATACCACTTTAAAAAAAGCAAAGGCGAAAATCCAAATACAGCTAAGGAACGATACCAGAATGGTATTCTGAACGGGTTACCCCTCAAATCATCAGCACAGTTCTTTCCCAAGGACTTATAATAATATGTCTTGCACACGGTGTTGATAGTCATAAAACGTTCTTTATCCCTGTCTGACAAACAATCCACATCCAGTCCTTTAATGAATCCCATGAACCACTTGTGAGAAGCCAATGTGGCCTCAAGCTTTGTACGAGCATTCTTACTGCTTGTGATAGTTTGACTATTCTGACGATATTCAAAGCATGGAATAAGAGTGTTAGCAATTCCTTTTGAAGTAGCAGCCCTAACAGCCGAAATGTCATCGCTTCCCCATGCAAGAGGAAGCTTGTAGTATCCTCCATTACGCCTCAACGCTTGTGTATCATAGCAGAAATCCCCAATATACTGGTTTTCTCGATTATCCCATCTATTCCATAGCAAAGACAATGCAGACTCCCATTCAGGACGTTCTTCTTGCAAGAACTTTGGTGCGCTGTTCTCATCAATGATTTCCGTGCGAGCATGATATATTTCAAGTCCTGGATATTTTTCTATCAGTTTTCGATATTCTTCGAGACAGCATTGTTTAAGTCTATCATCATCGCCTATGCATATCACATACTCACCTGTACAATACTCAAGACAGATGTTCCAGTTGTCAACAACATCTACAGCACCACAATTCTTTTTATTGCGATAGTAACGTATGCGGCTATCGGAGAGGAATGGAGCAACGATGTCATACAAGTTTTCTGGCGAGCAATCATCTACAATGACAAGCTCCCAATTTTCGTATGTCTGCGTTACAATGCTCTCTATAGCTTCTTTGAGATAACGTGATTTGTAAGAAGGTATCGTTACGGAAAATTTCATTTCTTTATCTTCTCTATTAAATAATAAACAGACAGCGGAACAAACAATCCCACAGCAAGATATGCTATACTCCAACCTTTGCTAGCATAATCCATCATAACAGGGAAATCATAAAAGCGGGTCCAATCCAATTCCAAAACCAATATCAGAAAGACTGAAACTAATTTGAAAGACAACATATGCCATGTAAGAATCGCAAATGTTTTTCCACCCACATAGACAAGAAAGCGCTTGCAAACTCCATCACTTATAAGGCTCAAGTGCTCGCCAATTCCAAAAATCATTAACGAGCCCATAGTTGCGGCTGGTATGAAAAGTGGAACATCCTTCCAAGAAAACTCAAGGAATGATGTTGTCCAAAATAGACTCAAAACGCCAAGTGAAACAAAAACACAACCTATGAATATCCAATTCTTTTCAAAGGAGAATCGGCTTACCTTATATGCATACCCAATTGCAATAAAGCACGAAGCCAAGACTGTACGGGGGTAAAGGAAACAAGAGAGTTTCACATCAAAATAGTTCATAAGAAGTCCTGCGATTCCTAACAACAAGACAACTGCCCATTCTTTTTTCACAACCCTTACCATTGCATAAAAGAGCAGAGAGCCCCAGAACAAGTCATGAACAAACCAATATCCACCTATCAACTGCTCATTTTCTATCAGTCCGACCACAGTACAAAACGCCTTATATCCAATCGTTTGGAGTGAATAATTATCAGGATAAATCACATTATGAAGCAGAAGGAAAACGATTGACCATTTAACAAATGGCCAATAGACACCGGTAACTCTTCTTTTCAAATACTTCCGCCCGTCCTCTATATATTTTTGCTTAAAGCAATAACCACTCATAATGAAGAAAAGAGGCATGCGGATTATTCCAAGAAAATCATTCAGTGCATCTGGGCATCCAGAATGACCTAACACCATCAAAATGATAGCAATTGCTTTCGCAATCGTTATACCGACATTCCTATTTTCTATATTTTTAGTTGCGTCCATTATATTAAATACCCTTAAATAGTTTGAATATATACAAAACAAATAAATTAGTTATTTCTTCAGAAATCTGTTTGCTAATGATTGTATAAATTCATTGGGGATAATCTTTATATTAACAAATATAAACCATAAAAGAATCAGCACTAAAGAAAAAACTAACTTCCATGTGATTTCTTGTTCAGGGAAGAGGAAAAACACGACAAGTATTGGAGCATAGACAACACAGTATTTAACCATTCGTCCAAAAGGAAATTGTATTGAATAATACTTCTTAAAATAAAACAAAGATGCAAATAAAATTGCAACCTCAGAAATAGCCCACGAAATAGCTGCGCCAGTACTTTTCAAAGGTACATCAAGTACGAAGTTACACAACAATCCTATCACGGCACCCAAACTGCTGAGAACAATAATACACTTTGAGTTCGTTATTGCCATAAGAAATTGCTGTATTATTATTTGCTCCAATGCTATCACAAGCAATAATATCATCACAATCTGAAAAGGAATAACAGCACCTTCGTATCCTTCACCAGCAATAATATTTATAATTAAGGAAGCGTAGCAATAACATATATATATAAGAGGAATAGATATGGAAAAGACAGCGTTAAATGTCTTATTTGCAATAGAAACAAGACTTTCTCTGTCTCCCTTCGCAACCAATTCACTCACACGAGGCACCATAACAGTTGTAAATGCCGTAAAAAGACTCATTATTATGGTGTAGAGCTTTGTTGCGGTTGTGAAATAACCTACTTCAATATCACTGGTTACGGTTCCAAGAAAAGTTACATTAAACGTGGTGTACATAGAAGTTAAGATTCTATACAATCCATAGCTTAAAATCGGAACAAGGTAGAGTTTCAAGTTAATACTCCTGAAAGACATCTTTACAAGTTTTCTTGAATACAACCAGTTATATATAGCATTTACCGCCACCATCAAACAAGTAAGGAAATAATATATTAACGCATCGTCTTTAGTCCTTACAAAAAGAAACACTCCAAATACATACAATGTTCTAACAATGAGGGAACGTATTGTAACAAACTTAAAGTTTGATATCCCCTGATAAAACCATTCCACAAGGAATGCGCTCATCACAAGCTTAAGTATTCCTATCAAGAGATAGTCTTTGTAACTTTCAAATAATGGAACAAAGTAAGTTAACGCAACCAGCAATATAACAGCAAATATCGTCAACAAGACATTAAAAAAGACCAACGTAGAGAACACTTTGTCAAGTCTTTCCCCTTCTTCCTTAGCGCGAGCTACCTCCCTTACACCAAGAGAGCCCACACCTAAAGCAGAAAAAAGGACGAAATAGTTTATTATACTATCTACATAATTACATATTCCAATATTAACCACGCCCAACACTCTTGAAGTATAGGGATACACAAGCAATGGGAAAATATAATTCCCAACTGTTAATATAATATTATATAGAAAATTTTTTTTTAGACTTGTTGACATTGCAAACAGCTATAATTCTAATCCCAGATATTGTATTCTGCCTCATGTTGATTCCGCTTATCCAAAGGTGGAAGACTCATATAGTCACCATAAGTTTCCTTCAGATATTTATCAAGTTTAGCAGGGCCAGGAAACTGATGTCCCTCAAACATTATAGGTTTTGTTGGGAACAATGTGCTATCTTCGTATTCAATAAACCACCCTGTGCCCAATGTTGGATAATATTTATTGCTATTACGCTTATTGCATATATGAATAATAATTGGGAACAGTACTTTATACATAAGAAAATACAACGCATTAGCAATTTTAAATAATTTTATCTTTATGAATGGTTCCAACAATCTTGCCTGCATCTGCGATGCGCAATATCTTACCCAAAACGGAATTCCATTATCCCATGGAAATATATCTATTTGAATGCCTCTATATTTCCTTATATTGTGTATCACAGATTTCTTTATATATTCACTTTTAGTATCTCTCAGAACAGCCCATTGACCCATATATCCAGGATCTGTATCATGGTTTTGCAGAACATATTGCGGATGAGGATTATCCAATATCACTTGTTGAGCACGCTTAAAATCCTTTCGCAGCACCTTTATATCCAAATCGTCATCCCAAGGGATAAACTCTCCTTCATGGCGTACGGCTCCAAGGATATTACCTGCACACAGCATATAATCTATATTGTTTTCACGGAATATCCTATCGAGATACAAAAGCATGTCAACCATTCTTAGCTGAGATTTACGAAGTTTTGAACCTTCCGGATTATATTTCGCTCTCAGTTCTTCTGACGTTTCACCAGTATTGTAAACCATAATTTCGACTTGTTACTTTTTCTGTACTTTTGTCATTCCCCATTCATATACTTTATCAATAGTTGGACAAGCTATGCCATTCTCATGAGCCAACTGCCAAATATATCTTAAGCCATAAGGGAAATCTTCAGTAAAATATCTACTTTCAAAATCAGGAACCCAACATTCACCAACCTTTAACATTGGCGAAGTTATTCCCTTGAAACCATCAATAGAACGTAATTTTTCAGCAAGTGATTTTGCATCATGACTATCATAATACTCCAAAGCTGTTGGTAGGTATCCATCAGAAACAGGAAGAACCTTTAAGAGACTGAAGAATTCCTGATCCATCTTTATATACATATCGGCTGCAGCTTCGGTCCACTCTTCATAGAAAAGAATCATACGATCATATACCTTTTCTCCATTCTCATCTCCAAACATTGTAAAAAGGCGAGAGGTGTGAAGCAATGGATTGCTATTTGTGAGAGATGCCTCATAATAATTACGCAGAAGGGAAATAGGCCGTTCAAACCAATCTTCCATAACCTTTACAAAGGCATTCTTAGCATCATCGCCAACATTCTCCACTGCTATATTATGTGACTTCTTATATCCAAGAAGATGAGCCGACTTACCATACTCATCAACACGCGAAATAAAAGGAACACGCTGAAAGCCCCAGAGAGGCTGTTTATGTCCAAGAATGTTAAATGCCTCAAAGAAAAAACCAGTTGAAGCGAAAACACATCCCACAAAGGTTGTTGGTTTCAAAACAGGTTTAATGGACTCCAACTGCCTTGCAATCAAGAATCCAGGAAGACATAACAGTACAACATCCGACTCAGGAATGACTTCTTCTGGCGTGTTAGTTATCTTTGCAATATCACCGCATAGAACCTTACCATCAGGCGTGTCAACCATTATTTCATGCTGCCACTTCTCTGGCTTCCCTGTCAAGATGTTTACTATAGCATGTCCTTGCGCAGAAAGCCACCCTGCTATAACGTGACCAAGAGAACCTCCACCGCAAATTGTTATTGTCTTCATTACAATGACTTTAATATAGATATAAGTTTTTTATTATCAGCACGACTTCTTACAGCAAGTCTAATAAGCTGTTTTCCTGCCATATTACTTTTAAGTCCACAATTGCTTATTATCACATCGTGGTTTATCAATTCTTGTGTAAGCTCTGATGACGTATATTTGGCTATAACCTCGCAAAGAAAATAGTTTGCCTGCGATGGAACAACATGCAGATAAGGAATGCTTTCAAGTTCTTTTCTAAATGTTTCGCGTTCTTCAATAAACAATTGACACGCACGATGATAGTCTTTCTCATATTTCCCGAAAATCTGCATATAGAATTCTCCAAAGCTATTAATATTCCATATACTAACCTCCTTCTTAATTTTACATATCATCTCCTTGTTGGATGTGGCGAAGATTCCAAGTCGAAGTCCTGGCACACCATAGCTTTTGCTAATGGATTTCATCACCATCATAACAGGATATTCTTCAAGAATGTCATTATGAAGAAGACTGTTCCCCTCAAACCCTTCTGTAAAGTCAACAAAACTCTCATCTACAATCAGGCGCACACCTGCATTCATACACCATCCGGCAAGACGAAGGACATCATTCTTCGGAATAAAATTACCTGAAGGATTATCCGGATTGATTAGCAAGAGAAGCTTTATTTCTTTATCTTTGAAATAATTAATAAGGTCGTCAGCACCATATCTGAAATCTGGCGTGTCAACAACAAAAGGGACTATTTGTTCTTTCTTTAAGCGATTAGGGTATTCATCAAATGTTGGATATACAATGCCCACCTTATCTTCCGCATGATCTTCCATAACAACTTTTATCAGCTCTGCAGCGCCATTGCCTACAACAACATAATCCTGCTTAATGCCAAAATACTTGCCTGCAAGCAAAGAATTGACATACATGCCTGAAGGATAATTCTCAAGAAGTATATCAAAGTTCGCCTTTAGTTCATCACGCATACGTTTAGGAGGAAAGAATGGATTTACCAAATAGCAATAATCCAACATTTGAGGGAATCTCCAGTATCCGCCATATCTGCGATGGTATTCATTATATTTCACGACATCTTCAGAAAAGATACATGAGGCAATATCCAAATCCTGCACATCATCAATTTCATACCATTTTTCATTACCAATAGGCAATGCTTTCAATGGAGAATTGTGCAGATGAAGCAAGATACGGAGGACTTGTTCATAGTATTCATTATACCCCATAACCTTACTATAAGCGAGAAGGAAAGGTACATAGATATTTGCTGAAAATTCCTTGCTGAATTTATATATGTTCACTGTCTTATAGTAAACATCTACATCTTCATAACGAAAGGCTTCTTTAGGTATGAAATTCACAATATTCCTATCGCTATCAATAGTTACCATTGTACCGTCCATCCAAGTCTCATACTTTGCCACTAAAGCCAGATCCTTATCAGGATGATTTAACAGCAAATCAAGAATCCTTTCTTCAAATATCAAATCAGATTCAAGAAGGATAGTATCTTCTTTACACAGTTCGTCCTTTGCTAACGACAAAGAGTAGATATTATTCGTCTTGTCGTATATATCATTGGAAATGAATTCAATTTCAAGTCCGTTATTATCACGTTGGCTGATATAGTCTATTACATTTTGGGCTTCATAACCTACAACCATAATCAACCTACTTATATTCCTTGCCGACAACATGTCTATAACTCTGTCAATAAGCTTAACCCCATTAACAGATAACATGCATTTTGTATTGTTCTTTGTATATTCACCGAGCCGTTTACCCATACCGGCTGCTAACATTATCGCTTGCATCGTATTTCCTATTTTTAATGGGATACATTTTCGAATCCCCAATTTTCTAATCCGTAATAAAACTATTGTATGACTGCATGACAACGTGAAATATAGTATAGTAATAATTCAAGCATCGCCCTATTCTTCACTTCATTTGCAAACCTAAACTATAAAACCTGAATGCAGGTAATTATAGACAAGCACGTAAAGACCGACACCAAAAATGCCACATTTAACAATCCATGAAGGCTTTACGAAACTAAGACAATATGAGAATGCTATACAGTCAGTAATACCATACAAATCACTGAGTCGACCAGCAATGACAGGAATGGTTGACATTGACAGTTTAACAAAAATACTTGCCGCCAACATAACCATTATAATATTTGCATATTTCATTTCCATAATTATGGATTTATAGAAAATCAAGCATACAAACAACAATAAACATCTTACCATAAGATAGAAGTTCTTATATGGCAGTACATATTCTGCGAACTGAGAACCTTTCTCTGCAGAATCCTTGTAAAAATCCACCTTTCCCTGAGTTAATGAGGAAGGGAGGAAGGATAGCAAATCCATTTCCTTGAAATACATAAGAAAACCAAGTGGAACGAGAATAGCGAGAAGGATTCTCACTGGTAAGTATAGTTTTCTATTTCCCCAAATAAACACAGGAAGGAAAGCGATAGCAGAATAATGAAACAATATCGCTGTAATAAATGCTAAAACTGCAAATACATACTTTTTCTCACACACCATATATAAACTGAGAAAAAGAAAAGCAGCAGCAGCACCAGCCCTTATCTGAACCACATCCTGAAGCAGATAATAAGCAGGTATGTAGATTAACAATGCCGTAAACACGTACGGAGTAAGCTTATTGATAACCGCCAATTTTGTTGGAATTGTGATAATGGCATATATAAACAATAGAACTTCAATCCCCAACCCCATATATATCAGCAACCTTGACAAATATATGTATGTAGGCTCAGTCATGACCTCAATAAGTGGGTCATCATTATTTTGAAAATAATCCAAATAGAATCTTGCGTCGGCTGTAGTATTTAAATCCTTAAATGTTGACATACATACCATTATTACTGCCATGCCAGCAAGAATGGACAGCTTAACCCTGAAAGATAGATACTCCTCCAGGAATGATAGAATAAACGCAACAATTAATAATGATGATGCTACAACAAACATTTTTCTATACTTTCTCGTAGAACAGAGTGTTACGATTTTTTGTTATAAACCACACAGCAATACATACAGTTGAAAGAACTAACATGCCAATAACAAACAACATTCGTTTTGGACCCGCAGGTTTAATTGGTACAGTGGCAGACTTAAGGGTTGTAAAGGCTGGTGTGCGTTCTTGCACCTTGGCCTTCATCGCCTGCAACTGAGTCTGCATGGCAGTGTATGTATTGCTTTTGATTTCCATGTCTGCTTCAAGTTCATCACGCTTCTGAATTGAAGTTTGAAGAAGGATATCCTTATGAGAATCACAATACTTGGAATATGCGTCTGCACTCTTCTGGTATTCAACTCTTGAACTATCAACCAAATGCTGATAATACTCAACATCAAGTCGAGCCTTGCTGGTACGATACTGAATAATGAAATTCTGAAGACGATAGCGAATGGAGTCTGCCAACAATGCGCATATTACTGGATCCTGATCCTTCACAGTTATAGTAATCACATCGGTCTTCTTATCATGAGCACATTTTATGTTGTCTGTGATTGACTGGCAAAGCATAAAATCATCCTCTGACATGTGAAAAGGGTTGACCCCTTTTGATGCGTTTGAAGCCGCAGATGATTTCTTCTCGGAAAAAAGATTCTTTATGTATTTCGTTGCAAGTCGGAAAGGTTTAACTATCCAATTTGACTTTTGAAATTTGCGCATATAAGTGTAATAATCCGTTTCTATCGAACCATCCTCATTTTTCACTCTAATATCAAGCAAACTTACAATAAACTCCGTTGACTGGAACAATTCAGGATACAACAATGGATAGATAGCATCGTGACCGCCTACTCCACCTATATTGAGACCAAAGGAAGATGCAAGAGATGACAAACCACCTCCAGAAACAGACCCATCATTTGATTCTGGCGCCAATGACACTTCTGCCGAATAATATCTTGGCTCTGAAAAAATCCATACGCTGGAAATAACAAACACTATAGGCCAAACCTTGAAAAACACTTTTCTTTTTTCCCAAAGCAATTTGGCGATACGGTTGAAATCTATAATTTTTTTATTGTCTGTTTCCTTATTCATATTATATAATTGAAAGAGTACAACCTCAATAATCTTATCAATGGTCAAGTTACTTTGGAGACAATACTATCCTATCACCTCCATAGCCCTCTCAATGACCTTATGCATGTCATAATACTTATACTCAGCCAGGCGACCTCCAAAAATCACTTTGTCTTGAGCATCAGCGAGGGCTTTATATCGTTCATAAACAGCAGCATTATGGTCGTCGTTTACAGGATAGTATGGTTCGTCTCCCGGCTGCCATTCCTTACTGTATTCACGCGATATGACAGTGTCAGGGCACGCATCTATAGCATCACCGAACATCTCAAAATGCTTATGTTCTATAATGCGTGTGAATGGTGTCTCTGCATCTGTATAGTTGACCACAGCATTGCCTTGATAGTTTGCCGTGCCCTCTATACGTTCTGTATCAAAAGACACAGTCCTGTATTGCAGATGTCCGAACTGATAGTTGAAATACCTGTCAATCTCTCCTGTGTAAATCACCTTCCCAGCAAGAGCGTCATACTGCTCTTTATTATCAAGATAGTCAACGCCAAGCTTCACATCGCACCCTTCTATCATCTTCTCTATCATTGCTGTGTACCCTCCCTCTGGAATGCCCTGATACTTGTCGTTGAAGTAGTTATTGTCGAAAGTGAACCTTACGGGCAGCCTCTTTATGATGAAAGCTGGCAGATCGGTGCATTTCCTTCCCCACTGCTTCTGTGTATATCCTTTGATGAGCGTTTCATATATGTCCTTGCCAATAAGGCTTATTGCCTGTTCTTCAAGGTTCTTTGGCTCTTCGATACGGTATTCTGCCTTCTGTTCTTCAATCTTCGCCTTCGCCTCTGCAGGAGTCTTCACGCCCCACATCTGGTAGAAGGTGTTCATATTGAACGGGAGGTTGTAAAGCTTGCCTTTGAAATTGGCTACAGGGGAATTTGTGTATCTGTTGAACTCTGCAAACTGGTTGACAAAGTCCCACACTTTCTTATTGCTTGTATGGAAGATATGCGCACCATATTTATGCACATTGATGCCGCCAACATTCTCTGTATAGACATTTCCTCCTATATGAGAACGCTTATCTATGAGAAGGCATTTGTATCCTTTGTTCCTAAGCAGATAAGCAGAAACTGCTCCAAACAGTCCTGTTCCAACAATGAGAAAATCATATTTTGCAGCCATTGTCCAATCTATTATTTAAGGATGTTAGCAATAGTCACCATCATAGTGGCGATAGATGCCGCCGATGTACCCATAGCAGCATATTCTGCTGTTGTCATCTTGTTCTTTGACTTCTTAGAAGGCACGACGATAGTACATCCTGGCTGGACAGCTTTACTGCTCGAATGCTTGACCAGCTCAACCGAGCCGTTCATATAGACAGCGTACACACGACTTTTACGGGCATTGTCACCGTAACCTCCTGCGTGCTTGATATAGTAGTTGAGCGACTCTCCTTTTCTATAGTTCATTGATGTAGGGTGCATAACATCACCGCTAATCTTCACTGTTGATGAATACTGTGGCACGATAAGCAAATCACCCTCACGGAGCACGATGTCATCTTCGCCCCCAGGATTTTTCAATGCAGCCTCAAGGTCAATGGCTACAGGGAAGGTGTTGCCAATATCCAGTTTCATGTTAAGCAGAGAGTCTGCTCGGCTCAAGTCAAAGTTTTTGTTATCAGCTTGCATCGACTCCTCATAAAGTGCAATCTGCGAAGCTCTGAGAGATGCCTCCTGCTGCTGTCTCTCCTCTTCTGTCATCATACGGTCGAGACGAGCGCCTTTTGCATATCCAAGCGAACTGATTCCACCTGCTGCCTTGACGAGGTCGCTGAGCTTGTAGTTCTTGTTCGTCATTGCATAAGTGCCTTCGAAGTTCACAGAACCTTTAATCTTCACATTCTGCTGTTCCGAATATGAAGGGCTCTTTCTTACTGCCACCATATCAAAAGGTTCGAGCACAAAGCCCTGCTGGCCATCAACAACAAATCCCTCCTTCAGGGCAAATGTGAAAGTCTCTGTCAGATTCTCATCGTCTTCCAATGCCAAAGGATTGTCTATTCGTCTGTACACGTCCACCTTAACTGTTGATGCCGCATCAGTAAGTCCACCTGCCTGAAGCACAAGGTCCTCAATTGTGGTGTTGTCGGCATAGACATAGCTACCTGGGAACTTCACCTCTCCTGAGATGGTGAATGTTCTCTCGCCCTGCAAGTCGAGCTTGCTTGGGATGAAGAGCACGTCATTCTTTCTGAGCGGAATGTCGGCTACGGTGCCGTTCATTATGCCTAAGATATCAACAGACAGCACCTCAAGAGTTAAGTCTGCTTTCTGTCTGTGCATCACTGCTCGTGCTGTGAAGGCATCTTCTCTGAGGCCCTCAGCAGCTTTCACAAGTTCTCGCACAGTATTTATCTTACCGTCCATCTGGTACATACCGCTATGGAACACAGCACCGCGCACCTCAACCATATTAGAGTAGCGAGCGACAACACTATCGATAGTCACTGAGTCACCATCGCAAAGCGTGAAGCTGCTCCAGTCGAACTCGCCTACAGTATGAATGGAGTATTCCGCACCGTTCTTTCTTGTCACACGAATACTCTTCTTATATGCATCGCCCGTGAAACCTCCCGAATAGCTGAGGATGGTCTTGAGGCTTTCATTCTTCTTCATCTCATAAAACATAGGGCGCTTCACCTTACCCCTGATCTCAACAAGAGCGTCGTATGGCCCTACCAAGATGACATCATTATCAGAAAGACGCACATCACCGCGAGAATTTCCATTCATAAGGTAGTCATACACATCGATAGAGGATATCTGCCTTCCCTGACGGTACACCTTGATATCTCTCAATGTACCAATGTCGCTTATGCCACCTGCAGCATAGAGGGCATTGAAGGCCGATGACAGAGAACTGAGCGAGTATGTGCCTGGCACATTAACCTCTCCCATCACCTGCACCTGTATAGTCCTTGTTCCACCCACAGAAAGCTGTATGTTCGAACCCGAATAAAACTGTCCGAGCTTCTCCTTCAAGAACGCATTAGCCTCACTCACACTCATTCCGCCAATCTTGCATGGGCCGACGCCTTCTATGGTTATGACGCCATCAGGAGAGATAGGTCCTGTGAAAGTTTCTTGCGAAGCCCCCCACACATCGATTATCACTTCATCGCCCGCTCCAAGTCGATAATTCGCAGGAGTCGCCATGTTCATGTTTGGTTGGAATGTAAGCATCTGGTTGTTGAAGATATTTCTACCAAACACCTCATTTTCGTTCTTAAAGTAATTCTGGTAATAGATAAGTGAATCGATGTCCATGAATCCTATCTCATCATTCATCGCCTGCATGCGCTCCTGCTGTGTGCCATAGCGAGGGTTATTCATGCGAGCCATAGACTGCACCATATATTGATTCCGCATCTGTCCTTTTTCACCAGCCTCCTGCTGCTCTGTCCTCAACCTCGACGGTGTTTTCTTCTCGCTTGTGAGGTTCTGCGCACCGAGCGCCGTCTGTTCCGCCTGATATTTCTTGCGGATTCGGCGAAGCTGCTCTGTTGTCACACCCTTTTTCAGAAGGCTGGTTACAATATCCTGTTGTGACTTTCCAAGTTCCTGCTGCTGAGTCACATACTTCACCACCTGCTCATCTGTCATAGACTGAGCAAGTGCCACAACAGGGCATACACTTAATGTCAATATAAATAGAAGTTTCTTAACGAAAGAGAGCTTCATGATAATATAATTAGATTAGATATTAAACAATGTTTGTAAAATGATTTTTATGTCAAGCAAGAGGCTTCTATGACGCAGATACTCAAGGTCCATCTCAAGTCTCTTCAGCATCTTGTCCATGGTGTCTGTATAGCCGTTATGCACAGTAGCCATCGAGGTCACTCCCGGACTTGTAAGATATAGCAGCTGATAGTCGGGGTTAATTTCCATAATCTGGTCGATGAAGAACTTGCGCTCTGGACGATACCCCACAAACGACATGTCGCCTTTCAGCACATTCCATATCTGCGGAAGCTCATCCAGATGGCGTCGGCGCAGACTCTTGCCGAAAGTCGTCAGACGGGGGTCATCGCTCTGCTCCAGCAACGGTGTGCCATCTTTCTCTGCATCAACTACCATCGTGCGGAACTTATATATCATAAACGGCTTACCGCCCTTGCCGATTCTCTCTTGGCTATAGATTGCAGGACCAGGACTGCTAATTTTCTGAATCAGAAAAATCACGAGAAACACCGGTGACAATATAATCAGCAAATTGAGCGCAAACAAAAAATCTCCTCCTCGCTTCAACGCTCTCTCAAAACCATTCATGCCATCAATGTCTGCAAGATTCGTATGTTGTGTCATTAATAATTTCTTTGATAAACTGTCCTTGCGAAGGTCTTCACATCAGCATACGCCATCACATGGAATCTGCCACAGACCTTTCACATTTTTCATTACTTATTTAACGAAAAGACTCAATTTTTATTATATATAATTACAAAAAACGTACAAAGATAGCAATAAAAGCCGAGACTGCGTCTTGTATACAAAGTTTTTTCAGTAATTTAGCACCCAGAATGGAAAATCTCAACAAAAACGAAAACTTTCACAACGAGAAAATGCCAAATCCTTGGATTTCTCTCATCCCCATTGTTGTGCTCATCGGCATGGTGTCAATATCCATCATGCTATACGGCAGCGACGCGCTCAGCGGTGGCAATCAGACTTCTCTTTTAATAGCATCGGGCGTATGCGTATGCCTGTCAATGTTCATATATAAGACACGATGGGAGGTCTTTGAGGAGCAGATAAAACACACCATCGGCCATGCCAGCGTGTCAATCATCATACTGCTGGTCATCGGCATGATGTCGGGTTCATGGATGATATGCGGCGTTGTTCCAACAATGATATATTACGGCGTACAAATCATGTCACCGCAGTTCTTCCTTGCCAGCGCATGCATCATCTGCGCCTTCGTGTCGCTCATGACGGGAAGTTCATGGACCACCATAGCAACCATAGGCATCGCACTCCTGGGCATTGGCGACGCTCTCGGCGTACCCTCCCCATGGACTGCCGGCGCAATAATCTCGGGTGCATATTTCGGTGATAAGATTTCGCCACTCAGCGACACCACCACCCTCGCCGCTTCATCGGCAGGCACAGACCTGTTCAAGCACATCCGCTATATGCTTTACACCACTGTGCCGTCTATAGCTGTCACACTCATAATTTTCTTCATTGCGGGTTTCTGGTACGGCGATGGCGATGTCTCCGTCGAAGAATACACAGAAGGACTGAGCCATTCATTCCACATCAGCCTATGGACACTCATTGTGCCTGTCATAACTGCCATACTGATTGCCAAGAAGGTGCCAGCACTAATCACCCTGTTTGTGTCATCGCTCACAGCAGGTCTAACAGCTCTGGTGCTGCAACCTGAAATACTATTGGCAATCTCTGGCGATGAGCACATCAACAACCTTTCGTACGTCAAGGGCATGATGATAACTTTCTTTACAAGCACGAATGTCGAAACAGGCAATGCCACACTCAACAACCTCGTCTCAACAGGCGGCATGGCTGGCATGCTCGACACTATATGGCTCATACTCTGCGCCATGTGCTTCGGCGGATGTATGGTGGCGAGCCGCATGCTATACAGCATCACCTCCGTGGTTATCCGACACATACATAACACTCTCGGTCTTGTCGCCTCAACGGTTGGGTCAGGCATACTGCTCAACCTCGTCACAAGCGACCAGTACATTTCTATAATCATCAGCGCATCAATGTATAAGGATGTATATAAAGACAACAATTATGCACCCGAACTATTGTCACGCTCTACGGAAGATTCTGCCACCGTCACCTCTGTGCTCATCCCTTGGAACACCTGCGGCATGACACAAGCCACCGTACTCGGCATCCCTACGTTGACATACCTTCCATACTGCTTCTTCAACTACATATCACCTATCATGAGCTGCATCGTGGCGATGATAGGATGGAAGATAAGACGTACCTCAAAAATAACAATATAAAAATGACACTACTTCAACGATTCCTCAACTATGTGTCATACGACACACAGTCATCAGAGGAGACTGGCGTAACGCCATCAACAGAAAAACAGAGAGTATTCGCTGAATACCTTAAAGAAGAACTAATAGCAGAAGGACTCGAAGATGTGTATCTCGACAATTTAGGATACCTCTACGCAACGCTGCCATGCAATACCGACAAGCATACGCCTACCATAGGTTTCATAGCCCACATGGACACCAGTCCTGACGCCTCAGGAAAGGATGTGAAACCACGCATTGTGAAGAATTATGACGGCGGCGACATCGTACTTTCTGAAGGAGTCGTAACATCTCCAACAAAATTCCCAGAACTCCTTAAGCACAAGGGAGAGGACCTCATCGTCACCGACGGGACAACTCTGCTGGGAGCCGACGACAAAGCTGGCATTGCAGAGATTGTGCAGGCTATGGCGTATCTGCAACAGCACCCTGAAATCAAACACGGAAAGATACGCATAGCATTCAATCCTGACGAGGAGATAGGTATGGGCGCACACCATTTCGATGTAGAGAGATTCGGATGCGCTTTCGCCTACACTATGGACGGCAGCGAAGTCGGAGAGATAGAATTTGAAAACTTCAACGCAGCATCAGCAAAAATCACTATCAACGGATGCTCTGTACACCCAGGATACGCCAAAGACAAGATGCTCAATGCCGGACGCATAGCCACAGAACTGGCAAACATGCTTCCTGCCGACGAGACACCTGAGACGACAGAGGGATATGAGGGATTCTTCCATCTGACAAGCATAAACGGCTCATGCGAGAAAGCTCAACTCACATACATCATACGCGACCATGACAGGGAGTATTTCGAGAGTCGCAAATCAGAGATTCAGGATGTTGTCAATGCTATCAACGAGAAATATGGCAATGATGTGGCTGTACTGGAACTCCATGATCAATATTACAACATGAGAGAGAAGGTAGAACCAATGATGTACATCATAGACATAGCGAAGAAAGCTATCGAGGAGGCAGGCTTGACGCCTAAGGTACAGGCAATCAGAGGAGGCACAGACGGCGCCCAACTTTCATTCATGGGACTGCCTTGTCCAAACATCTTCGCTGGTGGGCTGAATTTCCACGGACCTCACGAGTTCTGCCCTGTTCAAAGCCTCGAAAAAGCAATGATGACGGTGGTGAACATCTGCAAATTTGCTGAGAGCGAACTGTAAGTTATTTTAGTCACTAACATAAGGGCATAGCAGCCCCTTCTCCGCACAATATAATATCATAAAAATCATAAAATTAAATAAATATTATATTTGGGCAGCTCACTGCTTGTTTTTTGTTCAAGCAGGTTTGGGCAGGATGCAGAAAGTGCTCTCCGCTATTGCACTCGGTCGCCATGTGCCGGCGTTTATATTGTTTGCCTCATCTTAGAAATGAGACGGTTGTGCGTTGCTCGTTGTCGGGCTGTGGGACAGAGCGAGACTTACGCCGACACTGGTATATCTGACCTACCAAGAGGCATTTTCTATTTAGGTTGCCACTGATAGAACCTGTCGGCAAAGATACGGGAAATGCATCTCTCAATGTCCGTTGTGTCGCGCTCTGTCGCGCTCATGCGTCGTAAACACAAAATCATGTATAAAGCGCAATCAAAATGACTGCAAATATAGCATTTATAACCATACAAAGCGCAACACTCAAAGATTGACGAGGCAAAGCATATATACTTGACCTCACGAACTATCTACTCTCTACGAGCTAAAGCATATAGTGCTGAAAGGGCAAGATTTTACAGCTAAAAAGGTGTCAATAAAAGTAAAATGACTAACTTTGTATTTCATAATCAAAAGCCGTTGTCCTGAATCCTTTGACAACAAGTAATAATGAAATCACTGAAACATATCTACACATTATTTATAATAATCTGCGCACTCATTACGTCATGCACCAGCAATGAGGAGCGCAACTTCGAAATCCAAGGTGTCTGGGTGCTGACAAACATACACATACCTGATGGCAGCGACTTCAATTACTATGAACGCTCCAACACGATGCCTATGAAGATTTTCACCGACAGCATCTATTATGTTGCAATGGAGTCGTCTGAACATGAGCGTTTCTGCTTCAGACCTTCTTATAGCGGCACGTATCGTCTTATCAACAAAGGCAACAATGAATGCCTGTATGTTGAGGACGGCAGCACACATGAACTTACAATAGAAAATGACACTGTCATCAACATCAAAGATTTAGGCAGGTCTTACGAATGGCACAAGATGCAAAATGAAGCGAATATAAATGATGTGCTTAAAACAATAGAGCAAGACAAGGATTCGTGGAATGACAACCAAAACTATTATGTGTTCAGCGAAACAGAACGACATCTGCAGTCAGACAAGAATAATCTCATAACTATCATCCTCTGCATCATACTTGGCTTTGCACTTCTGGCATACTACACCCGCAACCTATACCAGAACAAGGCACGAATCGAGACACAGCTGAAGCAAATACGCAAAGAGATTGACGAACGACCTAAGGTGGTGCAGGATGCGCTGAAGAGTGTAGAAAATGATTTCCTCAATTCTGATTTCTACCTGTCCATTCGCAAGCGAATAAGCAACGGCGAACGAATGAAGAAGGCTGACTGGGAGGAGATAGAACGCCATGTCAACAGCACATATTCCGGCTTCACATCACGCCTTTTCAACCTCTACCCTATGTCGCAAATCGAGATGCAGACCAGCCTCCTCATCAAGCTCAGAGTGCCTGCAACAGAGATTGCAAACACATTAACAAAGAGCACAAGCACTATCAGCAGCATACGAAGCCGCCTTTATGGAAAGGTTTTCAACAGCAAAGGCAGCGCAAAAGATTGGGATGAGTTTATCCTTTCATTATAAGGCAGTTATAAGAATTTTGCGAACAATTTGCAAACAATTTGCAAACTCATTTTCCCCTCACTATTGAAAATGCGAACAATTTGCAAACAAAAAACTTTGGTCATTTTCTGTGTAAAATCTAATTTTGCAAACGAATTCCAATTCACATGTTAAACCCTAAATGATTAAACCAATTATGAAGCAGAAAAGAACCAAAGCAAGACTTGCAATGATATTGTTTGCAATGTTTGTATCGTCATGCGTAATGGCGCAGAAAGCCAAGACTACCGATGCCGACCTCATCGGTGTGTGGGTGATGGAGAGCATGAGCTATGAAGGCTCCAAGACAAATTATATAGGAGGCGACTACAACCAGGTGAAGGTCTATCGCGCCAATGGAGAATACGCCTGTGCTGAAGTTGCACGAATAAGCGATACTGAGACTATGATTCTTCCGCACGAGTACGGCGCTTATTCGTTCATAAACGGCAAATACACCGAATGTGGGCGCAACGGCACAGTCATCATGCTTGACAAGACACACTTCGAGGGACAATGGCGAAACCGCCATGACAAGTGGCGCAAGGTCACTAATATGCCTGCAGAATTGGTGGATTACATAGTGGATAAATGCAAGAGGAAGAACGATCCGAAGAATATCCAGACCCTTACAAACAAATTCATTCTTAACACACAGAAGAGATAAATGGGTGTTTATAGCTATAAAAACAATCCAGTTCACTTAATATCGAATCGTGCTGACACACCTGGTTTTTCACCATTCCAACATAATAGTAGATTCTTTATAGACTAGTTAATATAATGATAATGAGCTCACCACTCGCACGGTCAGCGATGATAGTACGAGTTTAACAAAGTAATCTTTCACATAATCTCATATATATTATGAAACGACTTTTTCTGCTGGCATTCTTATGTCTGCAAGTCCTCTTTATGTCCGCTGACGTCGTCAAAGGACGCGTAGTTGATGCAGACTCAGGCGAACCACTCGATGGTGCAAAGGTTGACTTTTACTCCAAAGAGGTTGGTGCTTATGGTGCCACTATTATCTTGATGACAACCGACAGTATTGGAGAGTTCCAATGGAAAGTCAGTTCTATGTCGAAGGTGGAAATCACTATCAGCTACTTCGGCTATAACACCATGAAAAAAAGTTTTAACTGCGCTGGAGGCACCAAGGACACACTCAACCTTGGTGACTTGAAGCTGAAGATGTCTGCTGAAATGCTTGATGAAGTGCTAGTAAAAGCAAAAGTCAAACGTTTCACCATGAAAGGCGATACTGTTGTGTTCAACCCTGAGGCGTTCAATCTTGACGATGGAGCACGTGTGGCAGAACTACTGCAGAAGCTTCCTGGTGTGAGCGTCAAGGAGGGCAAGCTCTATTTCATGAACAAGGAGGTTCACCTGAAGATGAACGGTCATGATGTTGCCGACGACTTCCTCACGGGACAGCTACCAGCAGAGGCTGTGCAAAACATCAAGGCATACGAGAAGAAGAGCGAACTTGCCGAACTCACGGGCATGAACGACGGTCAAGAAAAGCAGGTGCTGGACATTGAGATAAAACCTGGGTTCATGGATAAATGGTACGGACAGACGAAGCTGAGCGCATACGCCTCGGAGAACTATCGCGCCTCTGCCAACCTTCACTACCTCAGCGACCACGACCCGATAAACCTCTTTGTGCGTGCTTCCGATTGTGGCAATGCTACGGGTGGCGTGTATGGCGAATATGAGACGAACTGGGGTAACATGCCTATACGCCAGCAATATGGCAAGTTCTCCTACCAGCACAACTGGAAGCCTGAGTTTGTTGAGACTTCCTACGAGGACAACTGGAGCATAAGCACCACACCCAACCACTTTGATGTGCACCAGAACAAATGGCAGAACACCGAGACCTTCCTCGACGGCAAGTCTTCATCGCTCAGCAACAGCCACAGCTACAACTACAACCACTCGCTCGAACTCCCCTTGACTGTGCGCTCAGAACTGCATTTGGGTCCTAAGACAACATTCAGCTTATACTCTGAAGGTGGTGCAAGACGCAACTCGTCAAGGAACACCGACGAGCAAAAGACCTACCATAGAGGCGACGATGCCGACGCTGCGATGCAGTTGGTGAACTCGTCTGAAGGCGAGGCGCTTAGCAGGGAAGATGTAGGCTATTTTGACGCTCAGATGCGATTGTCGCATGTGCTGGAAAGAGGCGACTTCTATGTGGCTATCTCAGCCGATTACGAAAAGGCCAAAGGTTCGTCGGACAGCCACACCGACTACAACTACCACGAGCTTGGCACGACCGAAACCCTTGAACAGACATCGAAGACCAGCAGCAACCTCTTCCAAACCATCTTCGACACAAAGATCAACTACCAGCTCATCCCAAAGAAGCTGAAGGTCGGCGTTGGCTACTGGGTGGACTACTGGCGCAAGGCTGATGACAGCGAGCATTACCAGAATAGCGAATACGACCATGCGAACAGCTTCGACCGCATGAAATACTACCTTGTCAACGAACCTCGCGTAGAGGCTGAGGCAGACCTTGGCAAATTGTGGATGAAAGGTGGAGTGAAGCTGCAGAACGTAGAGGAGCACTTCGACTACCAGCGCGGCAACCTCGACACTATCGTGTGCCGCAACACATGGTTCCCTCGCCCTGCCTTCGAGTTCAAATGGCAATCATCAAAGACCACACAGTTGCGAGGTCGCATAAACTGGGACTATCATGTGGCAGACCTCCTCGGCGGCTTGAACTACACCGACGACACCAACCCTCTCAACATCATCAAGGGCAACCCCAACCTGAAGGCTTCCAACAACCTCTCTTCCAACTTGTCATACAGCATGATGTTCCCTAAAGGTCAGCAGATGCTGTCGGTGAGCCTCGGTTATAATCGAGTGAACAATCCTGCTGCAACTGTGAGGGCATACGATTCCAAAACTGGCGTTTACACATCTACTACCGCCAATGTGGATCCGCGTGAACGATGGAGTTTCAATCTGAGCTACGACCGCTCCTTAGGAGAATGCTTCCGCTTGCAGAACAGCACACAATACATCCTAAATCGTGACCACGGAGTGAAGACTCTCACGACGCTTGATGAACCTTTCGAGCAGTTCTTGCAAACGTCAACATCCCTGTGGGATCGTTTGGAAATCACATACTTGAACAAGCAATGGGAAGCATCTTTCTTGAGCTCGTTCACAAACGAAAGAGCCAGCTACTCCGACACTTCCATGACTAATCAAGACATGTGGGAATACCGCGTGGGCATAAGCGGCAAATACAAGATAAAGCACTGGACCTTCGACCTCTCAGGCAGGCTCGTCGGAAACACAGGCTACCTCTCCGACATGATGAACCGCGACCGCTTCGCCCTCGATGCCAACATCACATGGAAGATGCTCAAGAGCAAGGGCCAGCTCACCCTCTCTGCCAAGGACATTCTCAACCAGATGGACGAGGTGTATTCCAGCCTCACGCCTACTATGCGCACAGACAGTCGCAACGAGACCTTCCACCGCTACATCTCTCTCACATTCACATACAACTTCGACGCAAAAGCCAAGAAAGCACAAAAATAAGATTAAGTTAGTAATATACAGAGCTCCCCCTCGCACCGTCAATGATGATAGTGCGAGGGCTTTTCTTTTGGTCAACCAACTTACTTTACAAAGTGAATAAATCGCAAAAAATTAACTTTGCAAAGTAAGATCCTCTATGGATTTTTGGATTCATGTATTAACTTGTTAGAGAGGAATGTTAGCCTACGGATTGGGACGACTTTATTCTTTCATTATAAACAACTTACAACGGACTTTGCGAACAATTTGCAAAGTCCGTTTTTGATGCTCTCAAAAATGCGAACAAAATGCGAATAAAAACCTATGGCGCTTTTGGAGCGAATCCATACCTTTGTCGCAAAAAGAAAACAATCATTTAGGTATGGACTTGCAATCTATCATTAACTTATTCGAACAATGGTTCCATGGCGAACGCCTTTCGGAGAATGAAGCTGCATTGATAGCCTTGTGCATCATTGCATGCGTATTGCTCATCGCCACCATTGTCATATTGATTCAGGCAGCACGCGTGTTCCGTTTCTGGATGTATGTCGGCTGGTTCTTCGAGGACATCTGGGAGTGGTTGAAATATGTGTGTCGAAAAATATTTTGAATCAAGGGTATTGGATTTTGCTTTTCGAGTGTCTTATTATTAAAAACCATCAATGAGACAATATGGACTATACTGAAAAAGCATTTGAGCAGCTCTACAAGGAACGGTACAGGCAGATGTATCGCCTTGCATACTCCATGCTGGAGGATGAGGAGGAGACGCGCGATGTGGTCAGTCAGGCATTTGCAAACCTATGGCAGAACAAACCGCAAGTTGCGGATGGATCCATAGGCGGCTATCTGCTGGCTTCCACACGCAACCTCTGCCTCAATGTCCTGCGGCAGAGAAAGCTGCGACAGGAGATGGAGAAGCAGTACAAACAGGAGCAAGAGGAAAGGGATGAACTTGAACATCAGCAACTCCTCGAAGAGTTGCAGAACGTGATAAACGACAACCTTACCGAGCAAGACCGTCGGGTGCTTTCACTACATTACGATGAGGAGATGACCTACAACGAGACAGCTCAGGCTTTAGGCATCAGCTGTTCGGCAGTCAACAAGCACGTCACACGCTCACTTTCCCGCATAAGAAGCATTTTCATGAAGCCAAACAGTAAAAGCATTGCACTATGACAAAAGAAGAATTGGACAAAAAGATAGGAATGCCCGATGTAGATGCAGAATGGGCAAAATTCCGTAAGGAAGTGATAATGCCATCACAGAAGGCAAACCACCACTTTGCCATTGGACAAGGATGGCGAAAGATTGCTGCAGTATTTCTTGCCATCATGTGCCTGAGTTGCATTGCGATAGCATCTGTAGTCCTTGTTCAGAAACACATGGAGGAGAAGGAGCCTGTGATAGACAAGAGTATAGACACTAAGCCACTCGTGGAATATCGTCAGGTAAGTAAACATCGCAGCGGATACATAGTGCATGTGTGTCCTGGCATCTATGTGCAAATGGCAGATGACAAGCAATACATTGAGGAGGAATACCAACTTTATTTCTTTCTTGATTTAGGGAATCTGACAATGACAGTCGATGGTGTACCTTTTGACAAGGAATCACTACCCGACCTCACGAACAAAGACCTGTTAGGCATCCGTCGGATTACCCATGGAGACAGCATAACAATCAACCTGATGACTAAAGATGTAGTAGTGCCACAAGGTGTCATCGGCAATCTGCCTCGCACGCAGACCATACTTCTGCCTGGTGGAGGCGAAGCACTTATGCTGAACAGAAAAGGCGTTGCCGGCGACTGGGTGCATGGCAGCATAGCGCCGTGGGAGAAAGACCAGTTCGATTATTGCATGGCTGATGAGTTGTCAAGGGCAAAGAAGGTTACCAACCACAAAGTGTATATCTATGCCAGCACCGAGACCGAGCAGAGCGATATTGACCGTGCCTTGTCCATCCTTGCAGACCTTGGCATCAAGAATTATGAAGTCGTCAAGGATATTCCTATCGCCCATTGGACAGACGCCCAGTTCCGCAAGTGGGCGCAGGAGCAAAAGGAGAAGCATCCTGAATACGACTACAACTATCTCTTCGACGAACTTGCCACAACGCACAATGGCGATGACTTGCATGAGAAGTGGCACATTATAAAGGAGGTCTATGGTGTGAAGAACAAGAAAAG
>JAKSLL010000033.1 GCA_024401215.1 Bacteroidaceae bacterium | reverse complement strand
TAACTTCTCTTTAACTACCCTTTAACTACACAACAAGTGGAGCGAAACTTGTATTGTCTTATTCCTGACTGCCCATGTGTTGACGCATTCCCTCGAAGAACTTCTGCTGCAATTGCTTTGCCAGTTGATTTTCAGGGTTGATTTTAAGCGCTTTCTCATAGTTCTGCATTACGTCAATATAATAGCGCTGTCCGTTCTGCGCCGGATTCTGTACGATGCGTACCATGTATAGGAAGCCTCGCAGTGTGCAGATATCTGACATGTCGGCATCTTTCATCTGCTCCATCTGTGCGATGGTCTTCTCGGTCTCTGTCAGAAGGTTCTCTGTCTGTGGCGCTTGGGGATTCATAACCGAAAAGTTTAGGCTTTGCAGAGCCATCTGGTACTTAGGCTGAATGCTGTCAGGAAACATTGCATCAATGCGCTTCATCTCGGCAACACAATTGAGGAAAGCCTCTGGTGTGGGCTGCTGAAGTTTGGAAAGCGACTGCCCCATGAGCATCTGCATGTTTGGCTGCTGTGCCTGGGCAAAGTTAACTACTGATGCCATCATGAAGAGGGCAATGAACAATACTCGCTGTTTAGAAATTTGAAATGTCATAAGCTTTATTATTTTTAAGTGAAACAAAAATGCCAATGTAAAAGAATCGGTCATTGGAAGGAAGAACAGGGTTGCCGCTTGCGTCATAGCGGAAGATGTTCTTACGGCCGAATACGTTGCTCAAAGAAGAATAGATGATGACCTTGGGTGCCAACAGATATGTCAGATTCACATCCACGCTGTTATAGTGGGGTGTCGTGCCTGTTGCAAAGTGACGTCCACTTGCATACGACTCTGTCATGCCGATAATTGCCTTGCCGAAAGAGTATTTGGCTGTCAGTCTCAGATTGTGGCGTGAGGCGAAATCTGGTGTGCAAGGTTCGGCATTGTCGAGGTACAGACGGCGTGATACGTTCAAGGAATAGGAACAGATTGTGGTGAGGTTCTTGAAGAGTGAATGGTCTTCCCAGAACAGGTCTATGCCTCGGCTCGTGCCATAACCATGGGAGCTGTAGATGCCGTTCTCCAGCAGTGGCAGCCTGCGGTATTTCTTACAATACGGTTCGATGCGCACAAGAGTGTTGTCTGTCGAGTATTGCATGGATAAGATGGCATGGTCGGCGGTGCTTTGACTTCTGCCATCCGCCTTTTGTGCCAGATAGTCGTCTGCGAATGTTTGGCTGTAGCGACCTGCTACGGCAGTGAACTGCAGCTGCTTGCTGGACTGGTAGCTCAGGGTTGCTCGTGGCATCATGAGCCATTCGGAGTTCATGATTTCTGTTCTCGCTGACACATTAAGAAAAACCCGGGGGATGACTTTGCATTGGGCGTCAACGTGAGCTGCAAACAAGTTGTAATTGAGTTTGTAGCCCTTGCCGTCGTAGTCCATCTTGCTATTGCGAATGTAATCCTCAGAACCTGCCGACAGTTTCAGCCAACTTGTACACCCCTTTTGCACCTCTGTCTTGAGATGCACCTCGTTGCGGAAGTTGTAGTAGTGGTCGCCAGCCTGCAGCGCATCATAGATGTCGTTGATGACCGATGAGTTTGCAATGCCGCCGAAGAGAGTGTAGCCTTTGCCCAAAGAGACCTTGTATGTGGCATTGGCATAGACGTTATGCTCGCAGAGATCAAGGCTGCGTTCGTCAATATGCTGTCCTACCGTTGTCAGGTCGTAGCCGACATAGGTTTTCATCACACCTTTTTGTCTGAATTCCTTTTTATATTGGGATTCGCCCGATATTTTGAGGTACGGGCGACTGAAGTCGAACCTTTCCTCAAACAGCTTGTCGTACAGTCCCATGCTGGTCATTGCGGCATTGAACGATAGGCTGCTGCTCTCATAAGCCTTGGTGCCGCCTATGTTCCAATCGACCAGCGAGGCACTCACGCCCATCTTGTCGCTTGTCGCTGCATCGGTGGTTTCCATAGGCAGGACAGCCGAAAGCGCCTGACCGTATTCTCCATTGTAACCGCCTAACGAGAAGTTGATGCCCTTGAACATGAAAGGAGAGAAGCGTCCTCTCACTGCTGAGTTGTCTATGTTTGTGCTGTAGGGTACAAGGACATGCATCCCATTCACGAAAGTCTGGCACTCTTCGCTCTCTCCACCACGCACATAGAGTTTGCCGTTTTCGCCCACCTTCTGTGTGCCAGGCAATGCCTGCAGGGCTGCTACGATGTCTCCGCATGAACTGCCGGTCATCACGACATCCAGGGCGTTCATGGTCTTGAAATGGTCGCGTTTCCCGAAACTGTAGGTGCTTGCCGAGACTACCACTTCGTCAATCGAAGTGGCTTGTTCGTTCATTGTGATGGTGAGGTTGGTGAGTTGGGCTGCATCTGCAGTAAGGAAGAAATCTTCGTAGCCGACAAAAGAGGACTTGAGGGTTACCTCGCCTGTCATCGTAGTCGTAAACGAGAATCGTCCCAGCGAGTCGGTCAAGCACCCGTCAATGGAACCTATAATAAATACGTTGGTGCCTGCGAGTGGTTCATTGCCATCGCTGATTGTACCCGAAACGACTGTCTGTGCTTCGATGCTGCAGACCGCGAATAATAGAAAAATGATATGTAAAAAGAAATGTTTCATGCCGCAAAGGTAAGGCAAGAAACATAATTGACAAAATTCTTATGACAGACAGCTAAAATTGCTGACAGAAAGCTAGTTAGATGGATGAATGACTAAAAATAAGGACGAATGACTAAGCGATTAGAGCCTTCAGCAGAGGCACGTAAGAGCGCGAAACAGGTATGATATTGGTGCTGTTGCCAAGCGTGAGTTGGTAGCCGTTGGAATTGCCTTTCGCTGAAGTGATGTTGTTTGCATTGATAACAAACGAACGGTGGCATTGCAGGATATTTTTATGCTCCTTGAGCTCTTCGATGGCGTTCGATAGGGTGGTGTGGAGTTCTACGCTGATAGGTTTCTCATCCTTGATGTAGCATACCGAGATGTTGTTTTTCTGTGCCTCAATATACAGCAGGCTGTTGATGGGGATGGAGAGGTCATTCCCGCGCACATTCGTATCGTGGATGGTGATTGTAATGTCCTTCTGCTCTTCGGTGGTGTTGAGCAGCAGTTCGTTCATCTGCTCCTTTAGCGCTTTGTTGTACCTGATTCCTGTGGACAAGGCGGTAAGGATGATGCCGATAATCATTGTCCAGTAGAGGAAAATGAGGAAAAACTCGAGTGTGAGGGGATATTCATTTATCAAGGAATAGTAAAAGAAATTGCAGACAGCGATGAACACAATCAGTCCTAATGTCGTACAGCCCTGATGCCAGATGCGCCAGGTCGTAACGTGTGGAACAATGAGTTTTATGGTCATCCATACGTAGGTGGCAGTGCAGGCAAAAGTTATTAAACCGAACAATCCAGCAACAAGGCATTTGTTGCCCTGGTATGTGACGAATCCGAAAGGCTGCATGAAATAGAGTATCGCCCATACGATAAGTCCATAGACAATGCTTTCTCTCAGCCAATGCCCGCTCTGCTTGAAAGGATATTTACGAGTAAGAAAAGACATAACAATAAATATGCGAATAGAATTTGTAGTGCAACTTATTTGGTAACAGTTTCAATAGTGCAGGTGTGCAGCTTCTCTTTCTTGTCGTAGTTGATTCCGACCAGAAGAATGTCACCAGTGTACTGTTCTATCTTGCTCACGTATTTCTTACGCTTTATTTGAGCAATTGCGGCATCTACTTCCTTGTTGTATTTTAGTTCGAGAACAATAGCAGGCTTGTCAACATTCCTGCGTGGAATAAGAACGAGATCGGCATAGCCCTTGCCTGTAGCGAGTTCACGATGTACAATGTAGTCGTTTTGAGCATAGATATATGCTATGGTCAGAACACAGGCAAGTGAATTTTCGTTGTTGTAGGAGAGTATGCTTGTAGTCTCATCATGAGCCTTGTCTATGACTTCCGCAACATAATCCGAATTGCCTGCAAGGGTTTCTTTGAGAAGTTTCTTCGAATTGCTGATAGCATACGCGATTTGCCAACCGCTACTCTTCACGGCATTCTCCATCTCACGACGCACTTCGTAGTTTGGTATGTAGCATTCTTCCTCCTCGAAGTCGTAAGCAAGGTAGCCGAGATGAATAAGAACAGTGAGGACCTCGTTCTTGCTCTTGACATCGTGCATGTCGTTGCTGAAATTTGTGGTGTTCACCTCACATCTTCCACCCGAGAGCATGTGGATAATGTCGTCCTTCAAGCCTTCGTAGTTCATGTCAATATAGGTGGCAACCAATTCGTATGATGCTGTGGCTTGCCAGAAACTGCCACAACGACCGGCTCTCAATGCAAGCATGACGGAGTTTGGATTGAATATCGAAGGTTCACGACCTATGCTGTAGCCATCGTACCATTTTGCAAACTCATCGTAGCTTCTTCCTTGCTCTTCGCAGAGTGTTTTCACCTCCTCACGCGTGAAGCCGAAAAAACGCTCCTCACCCATAGGTGAAGTTACGGAATACTCCAGAAAGTTGTTGAGTGCAGATTGCTTGCTATACTTCTTGATAGGCAGAATGCCCGTCATATAGACCCCAGCAAAAACGCTGATGGTGTTACTGCCTTTGAACATACGGCGAAGCCAGTTCAGATATGCCTCAACCGTAGCATCGCTCGATTCGCGGCACATGGCATCCCATTCGTCAATGACCATGATGAAGGAATCGCCAGTCGCCTGATTGATTCTGATGAGCATTTCCATGAAATCATCGTTGAAATCATCGGGAACGATATTTGGATACGCCTCTCTCACATCAGCTTTTAATGCATCCTGCATTTTTCCTATGATGCTTGGGTCATCTTTATACCGCATGGTAAAGTCCGTAATGTCCAGTTTGATTACAGGAAACTTATTCAGATACTTTTCAAAAGAGGGGTCGTGAGAAATCTCCAGATTCTCAAAAAGAGAACGAGAATCGCAAGAACGGTCATAATAGGCACAAAGCATATTTGCCGCCATGGATTTTCCAAAGCGACGTGAACGAGTAACACAGCTGCGGCGTTGCTCTGTAAACAGTGTTCTGTTTATAATCGAGATAAGACCAGACTTGTCAACAAATGTTGAGTTTAGTGCCTGGGAAAAATCGTAATTACCTCTATTTATATATATGCCCATACGATGCTTTTTTTAGTTGTATTGGAGGTCTTGGCGACCTTTAGTCGCAAAGGTAGTGAAAAAGTTGGATTGTCGTACGTTTTATCTGCAGATGTTTTCGTATGTTGCAGTTACCACACAAAAAACACACAAGAAAAATAGCAAATCCCTGTCGTGTGAGTATTCTTAATTTCGGAGTTCCGAAATAATATCTTCCACGATGCAGCACATTATAGCACGGGAGAATATAGTCTTTGATTAGACTAATACGCACCATACGTTGATACATTGCCTCAGGAGTCACTCCAGTGGCTTTTGCTGTAGTCTCAATGCATGAGGCAACGAATATTGCCTTACATTCTTCTACTGATGGTTTGTATTTGTAAGCCTCTATTGTCATTATGATATAATATGTCTTATTTGTTTTGTTCTTGCTTTGAGTGCATACTTTTACTTTTGCAAAGTTATGTTATTTTAAATAACTATAAAAGAAAAAGGAGGGGAAATGCGGTTATTTTTGTGATGCTTAGTACAAAAGAGTGGCATGGACTTTATTCTTCCACGATCCAACCATCCTTGTCAAATTCCAGCGGATAAAGGTTTTCATACACTCAAACCTAAATAGTTAGTATGAAGATGCTTGGTTCTTTGGGCGTGAGAGCGCATGCCTAACAGCCCCCAGAAACAATGCCCTTTAGAGTGTAGATGCTTGACGAGGCGAAGCAACTATGCTTTACGAGCTAAAGCATCTGGTGTTTAGCTCGTCTCGTTTCGAGGGCATAAAATACGAAATAGCGAACAGCGAAATGTCACAGTTTTCTATCACGCAATGACGAAGTGGCATTCGTTTAATGTTGCGCCACTGGAATCGAAAATGTCGTGAAATTTAGAGTGCTACTTCAAGTTTTACGATATTTTTTGAAGTCACACTTCGGATTTTACAAATTTTGTTTGGTCGATTTAGAATAAAAAACTTATCTTTACGCCTGCTTTATTCATGCAGGAATTGACAATATCTCATAATTATTATGCGAGAGAAAATAAACAGAATTGTAAATTTTTCAATTAGAGACAAGGGGCATGCCTGGTATGATTGGACAATGATTGTCGTTGTCCTTATCAGTCTTCTGCCTCTTACAACTCACAAAGAATACTCGTTGTTTAGGTACATAGATTATGTGACGACAGGCATTTTCATCTTTGACTACATGCTCAGGTGGATGGTTGCCGATTACTCTTATAATGGCAGGGAGGAGAAGGGCGTGCCGCGTTGGAAAGCCTTTGTTTTCTATCCTCTGCGCCTGAGTGCTATTATCGACTTGTTCAGCATTCTGCCGTTATTCATGCTTATTGCTCCAACATTCAAGTTGCTTCGTTCCTGGCGAATAATAAGACTGCTGAGAATTGGAAGGCTGTTCCGATATTATGAGCCTCTTCAGGTTGTCATCGATGTGTTCCGCAAGAAGGCTGATGTCCTGTTCACCGTTGTATGCTTCGCTGTGTTCTACATCTTGCTGACTGCTTTGGTGATGTTCAATGTAGAGTATGAAAGTAACAGTGACAACCATTTCTTTGACACCTATTGGGATGCGGTATATTGGGCAACATGCACGCTCACTACGGTGGGGTATGGTGACATTTATCCACAGTCGGCGTGGGGACGAGCTGTGAGTATGGTGTCTGCTCTTGTCGGCATAGCAATCATTGCTTTGCCGTCCGGCATCCTTACAGCGGGCTACATGGAAGAGATGAGCGAGCGTCACAAGAAAAAGAGGAAGAAAAAGGAAAACAAGCCCGATAAGGCACAAAAAACAATGAATTTGAACCAGAATTATTCATAAATTCAGACTAATTGATAGTAACCGCTCATCCGCATTATCTTAAAACAAGGATTGGCTTACGCCGAGCTTTGTTTAAAAAATACAAGTTTCTTTCTGCGAAAGCGCAAGCGATAACGCAAGCTCCACTTGTTGTGGAGTTAAAGGGTAGTTAAAGAGAAGTTAGAACGTATCAAATATTTGAATGATTATGAACACCTACTTATATAATTGTTTGGTAGATATAAATGTTCTTCGTATCTTTGCGATTAAATATAATGATGTACAAATGGTAATTTTATTTTGTGCAGTTGCTTGATTGGATTATCTAAATATGATTAAATAAATATATGCAGCTATGACAAAGCGATATGTTCTGCTAATTGTGAGTATGTTCTGTGTATTATGTATTTTTGCAGAGACTTACATAAGTGATATTAAAGTTGGAGGTGGAAGTAAGGACAAGACTACTTCCTATAATAATGCTGCTCGCGGTGGTTATACTGTCATTGATAGAGATCTCAACGAGAAAGCAGGTGGTTGCTATGTTTATTTGTCGTACAAGCTAACATCTGACCCATCAAAGGCAATTACTGATGTTATCATTGTGACAGGAAAAGAATTTTCGAATAAAAAGTACCTTACAACACCGATAAAGTATGAAGGAATGGACTATTATCTCTGTCCTTATGAGGATGAAAATTCGGATTTAGGAGATCTTAATGACGGAGCTGGTGGTAGTTATATTTTTGTGTTTTATTCTCGTGATGAAAACAATAGTAAAGTAAAGGGTCTATCAATTACCACGAGTTCTAAGAAAAGTGTAAGAGGCTACAATGGAAGTTCCTCTTTGACATCGGTAAATCTTAATGAGGGCACAGAAGGTACAGCTCTTTATCTGAATGCAACAAGATCAGAATGTGTGTTCCATAAATTTCTAAATTGCAAGTGTCGGGACTGTGGGTATGTAGAACATACTTTTGAGAATAATAATGAATATATTTGTACAGTTTGCGGGCATGCGTTCATTTATTACGAATCGCAAGGTTATGGAATTGTTGAACCTAATGTTGAAAAACCTTTTGGTGATGCCAAAATAATAAGCAATAAATATGATTTTGAATATGGAGGAGTGATAGAATTGGATAGATTGCCTACTACTATCGGAAATGATGCGTTTGATAAAATTTCACACCTATTTGAAATATATATTCCTAATTCGGTTGTTTCCATAGGCAGTAATGCTTTCTCCAACACAGGTCTCTATAGCATAGATATTCCTAATTCGGTTGTTTCCATAGGTAGTAATGCTTTCTCCAACACAGATCTCTTTAGCATAGATATTCCTAATTCGGTTAGGAAAATAGGTTCGGGAATTTTTTTGAATTGTTCAAGTCTGGAATCTGTTTCTTTGCCAAATTCATTGAATGAAATTCCCTCAAGTGCTTTTAGAAACTGTACAAGTCTTAAAAGCATAAAAATACCTGATTCTGTGACATGCATTGGGGCTGAAGCTTTTGAAGGTTGTTCGATGCTTGTTGAAGTTGTATTTACCAATAATATCAAAACAATAGAAATGGCTGCATTTATGGATTGCACCAAACTAACAGAGGTTGTTATTCCTAATTCTGTGGTTACGATTGAAAGATACTCATTTGCAGGTTGTACTCGTTTGTCACATGTCGTTGTTCCGAACACATTGAAATCTATTGAAGAAAGTGCTTTTTATGATTGTGAGTATTTGACGAACTTCACTATCCCCGATTCTGTTACGTCAATAGGAGATTATTTCATTACTGGGTGGTATAAAAAGCCCATTACAATTGTTTGTGAGGCGAGTACGCCGCCAACTATAACTACAGAAGCTTTGTGTGAAGTTTCATATGGCTTGACAATTTATGTTCCATTGGGTTCTGTAGAAGAATATAAGAAAGCGGAGGGTTGGAAAGACTATGCTTCTTCTATTTTTGTAAAAGATTCTTCTATTCAAGGAGATTTGAATGGCGATTGCAATGTTGATATTGCTGATGTGGTTTGTCTTGTCGAGATGTTGCGGAAGCCTTTGTCAGATACAAATGGAATGGCTGATGTGAATAAGGATGGCGTGACTAATCTAAATGACTTGAAGTATGTTGTAGATGTTATCCTTAATAGATAGATGAATTGTTTTTCTACATGTGCCATATGTGAGTTTTATGATGGCTTAATAGAGGAAATACGATATTTTTGATTATTCAAGAGTTTCGCTCCACTTGATATGGAAGTTAAAGAAGTTAAAGGAGTTAAAGACGTTACTGTCGCTGTTGGTATCGTCTTTAACTTCCCCAAGCGACGAAGGAGCTAACTTCTTTAACTCCTTTAACTCCCCACAAGTAAGCAAGTTAAGAACTTGAATAAATAATTCGTTCAGTCTTGGATGTTAGCTAAGTCTAAGCCCTCGACATTGTAGAAAAGAGGGGTGGCCTTGTTCTTTCCTGTGATAGGTTCTTTAAACTCATGAGCATTGGTCAGCAGATAGTTGATACCATAGTTGTCCCTGCCCCAGACAGACTTCGTTGGACCATACTGGTACGACTCAATATCAACATATCCGAGTATTGCTTTTGTAGGCCATTCATTGTATGGAGGCAAGACGCCCTTTGCCTGATATTCCTTGATAATTTTTTTTGTGTAAGAATCCAAATCAGACCACTTTTCTTTCGTCGCACTTGCAGCTACAAGGAAACGCTTGCATGGCGGCACCATCTTGTCTCTGCACTCCACGTCCTTTATTCCTTTCACTATCAGAGTTGCCCAAGGCTGGCGGATGGCGAGAGCCTTCATGACACCTTCTTGAGTGTCGCTTTCCTCTTTTCCTTCAGCATCCTTTGCTGAATCGACAGAGACAGCTCTCTCTTTTTCACCCTTCAACTTATGTTCTTTGTCTGTTGGAACAGTTTCTGGTTTTTCTGCTGTCGGAGGTTCGGGAGCGAAGTCAATCAGCTCTTCGTCGTCTTCTTCAGTAATCAGATTCTTATACTTTTCAAGGAAGGCGCTTAGCTTCTCAAACACGTCATTGCGCTTCTTCTCTCTTGCTCCGTCCTTCGCAAATCGGGACATTGGAGGAAGAATCTGTGAGAACGCTGTGCCCGACATCGAGATGAAGCCGTTTCTGAATGCTGTCTCCATGAAGTGTTGCGTTTCTTCTGGCTTCAACCGCTCCTCCTCGATAATCCTCTGCAACTCCTCATTCTTCTTTTGCTTGACATACTCCGCCCATGACTCGCCTACATTGCTGTCTGGGGTCATGCCTGCAATGAACTTCTCTATCAGTTCCTTCTTGTTCCTCAAGTCAGGACTCGCATCAATGGCTTTGCTTATGCTTGGAACGACAGTCAGGTCATTCATGTGATTCTTTGCATACTCCTGAATGATGGCAAGGATTCTGTCTATGCTTATCTCATCCTGCTTGATAAGCTCCATCTCAAACACAATGTCATCGTTCACATTCTCTGCGTCGCCGCCTCTGTGTCCTTTGAACTCATGATACAGCTCAATATAAACGCTTGCATAGTGCTGCCTGTCCTGCTCGCTGAGAATCTGCTTGTCTTCAAAAGCATCGAAAGTTGACAGGATATTGAACAGGCTCATCACATAGGAGTATGTCTTCACAAACTCCCTCTTTGCCTCTTCGCCGATAATCTCTCTGTCCAAAGGATACTGTTCAAGCAATCTCTCTACTGTCTCCTTATACCCTGGCTTGTAGCTTCCTTCCGTATCTGTATATCCACAATAATAATCCTCAAAAGTCTTGAGAAGCACCAAGCCCTTTGCTTCCTCATTGCCAAACAGTCCTATCGCATCGTTTGTTGCCTGCTCAAGATTGCGGAAACAAACGATATTTCCGAAAGTCTTCACGCTGTTGAGGATGCGGTTGGTGCGGCTGTATGCCTGAATCAATCCGTGCATCTTCAGGTTCTTGTCCACCCACAGCGTGTTGAGAGTCTTTGCGTCAAAACCTGTGAGGAACATATTCACAACGATGAGCAGATCCAGTTCCCTGTTTTTCACGCGCTCGCTCATATCCTTATAGAAATTCTGGAATCCTTTTGACGAGAGGTCGAAATTTTGGCCAAACTCCTTGTTGTAGTCATCAATGCACTCCTGCAGAGCATCCTTGTCGGTCTGCGACAGCGTTGAAGGGTCCTCAGGATTCTCATCAAACAGTTCGCCATCAAGCGGGTCCTCGTCATTCGCGCCATAGCTGTAAATCATAGCTACCTTCAGGCGTTTTTCCTCTGGCAGATACTGCATCTGCCGTTTGAACTCCCTGTAGTAAAGCTTTGCAAAGTCTATGCTTGCGGTAGCAAAGATAGAGTTGAATCCCTGCTTGCGCTGGTCTTTCACTTGGTACGTGCTGTTGCGCTTTGTCTTCTGACCGAAATGCCTGATAATGTAAGTGACGATATTGCTGATGTACTTAGGGTCGCGCATTATCTTCTCGCGGTCGATGTCCGTCACTGGCATATCCTCCACGCCATCCTTCTCCCTCATTGTTCTGATATACTCAACACGGAAAGGAAGCACATTCTTGTCGTTGATGGCATTGATGATAGTGTATGTGTGGAGTTTGTCGCCAAACACTTGATTGGTAGTCCTCAAGTTCGCCTTGCCGCTCGTGTTGGCATTGTCGGCAAAGATAGGTGTGCCAGTAAAACCAAAGATATAGTATTTCTTAAACTTCTTTATGATGGCTGTATGCATCTCGCCAAACTGAGAACGATGGCACTCGTCAAATATCATCACCACATGCTGATTATACACATTCAAATCCATCTTTCTGCTCACAAGGATAGAAAGCTTCTGAATGGTGGTGATTATAATCTTGCATGTAGGATCATTCAGCTGACGCTCCAGCACAGCCACGCTTGTGTTTGAGTTGGCAGCATCTTTCTGGAAATTGTCATACTCCCTCATTGTCTGATAGTCAAGGTCTTTTCTATCAACCACAAAAAGAACCTTGTCGATATATGGAAGCTTGCTTGCCAACTGCGACGTTTTAAATGATGTCAGTGTCTTGCCACTTCCTGTGGTGTGCCACACATAGCCGCCAGCATCTATTGAACCATACTTTTTCTGGTTGTATGCCATCTTTATGCGGTTCAATATCCTTTCAGTAGCTGCTATCTGGTAAGGGCGCATAACCATAAGGTGCTTATCTACCGTAAACACGCAGAACCTTGTCAGTATATTCAGTATGGTGTGTTTTGCGAAGAATGTTGAGGTGAAGTCCTCAAGCATGGCGATTTTCTTATTATGGGCGTCTGTCCACCACGACGTAAACTCAAACGAGTTGCTTACCACCTGTCCTTTTTTCTGCCTTTCATCCTCCTCTTTCAGATGCCGGTCGCGAGTGGTGTTGCTATAATATTTTGTGTATGTGCCATTGCTTATCACGTATATCTGCACATACTCGAACAGTCCTTTGTCTGCCCAGAATGAATCTCTGTTATAGCGCTTTATCTGGTTGAATGCCTCACGAATATCTACGCCTGGACGCTTCAGCTCCACATGCACCAATGGCAATCCATTGACAAGGATGGTCACATCATACCTGTTCCCACCTTCAATCCTCCCTCCCTGTGGGGATAAGAGGGGTGCCTTATATTGACGCATCACTTGCAAATGGTTCTCGTGAATGTGCGTTTTGTCGAGCAGCATGATGTTCTGCATCTTGCCATCGTCAAAAGTGAATGTGAAGCGGGGATCTTCTTGGATTGTGCGTGTCTTCTCCACAATGCCAGCGTTTGGTTTGGCAATGTTGGTGGTGAAGAATCGTTTCCACTCTCCGTCGTTGAAAGAGACCTTGTTGAGTTTCTCTATCTGTCTGCGAAGGTTCTTTATCAGTTCCTCCTCAGAAGTGAGGGCAACATACTCATACTGCTGTTGCTCCAGCTGCAGAACAAACTGGTCTTCAAGTCTTTTCTCCGACATGTAGGCACGTTCGCCTGCCGTGTAAGATTTCTCAAAATAGGAAACGACGGTACTCTCGTCGTTCTCTGAAATAAGGTCGTAATAAGATATCATATCTCTTGGTTTTGTTATTGTTTGCATTTGTTCTGCGTCCAAGAGACATACTGAAAACAAAAAAAATCAATTACAGAATTCCTTCGGTAATACAATATCTATCAATGGATTTTCCAATTCACTAAAATCCTTTATATTACTTGTAATCAAACATTCACATTCGGCAGTCAATGCTGCTTGATACTGATACGAATCTTCTATATCCTGAAATTCTATATCCTTCACACCCTTCAATAATTGTGCTTTGGTGTGACCTGCCACATTTATATAAACCAGCAAGGACTCCAATGTGGCACGGAGCATCTTTATCCTTTCAGATTTTTCAAGACCTTTGCTTTTGAGAAAAATCTCAGTAAGATAAGTTATCGTATAGAAAGAACCTATTGAGATGGACGCCGAATGGACGCCATTTTCTATCTGATTGAAAATCTTGCTTACGGATTCAACATCTCCACGTGATGCAAGATAATCCATCACTACATTTGTGTCAAGAAATATCTTCATAGCGAATACTTATCTTTCATGTACGCCATACGCATTTCATCATACGACAATTCATTGCTGTCTTCATGTGCAAGAATGCCCTTAAGCTCTGATAAGGAATACTTTGCTGGTTCCTTTGGCTGTGAGTCATTCTTGATTTGAACCATCATCACATACATCATCTGAATGAAATTATCATCATTTTCATTCTCTAAAGCCTCTATCAACCTACCTCGCATGATGGAAGTGGAAGGCATTGACTTATAAGTCACAATATGTTCCTTTGCTTTCATTTTTAATATATAAGCTTATTCGTTGCAAACTTACGTCAAACTTTCCAAATGGCAAAACATTTCCTCAACTTTTTTGTTTTCAGTTTGTCAAAGAGCGCAGTATATTATCAGAATGTCAGCAACTGCTCACGATAGTATTCGTACTGCTTCTTCCTCGCTTCAATTTCTTGTTTGAGGTTGGTAATAAGGGATTCAAAGGTGTCGAGGATGGAGACGATTTCTTGTTGATGTTGGAGGGAGGGAATTGGAATTAATATTCTCCCTAAATCTTTTGCGGAAAATGAGCTTATCTTTCCAGACGAAACATATTTGCGAAGTTGTAAATGATAAACCGTAGAACGTAGAAAATGAGAAATATACATAGGATTCTGTTCGTGGTTCAAAATATAACAAGCATCATGTATAGCAGCATCTTCTTCACCTAACCAAACAAGTCCCACGCCTATATCCCAATCATTTTCGCCCGCACCTACAATCACAACATCATTTTTTTTCGCAAATCTCATTGATTTTGCCTTTTCTTTTGTTATGTGCGTATTTGCCTTTTCTGCTTTTAATCCATAGAATGTGTACATGTCGCCATAATGAATACATGGCACACCTTCTTCAACAATGTCAGTTCTAACAAATCGTTTTCCTCTTATAATAGTTCCTAATTCTCCTATTGTTTTTATATCACAATCAGTCCTTTTTTGTAATGTTTCTACATCTTCACAAAATAAGTTATCTCTATAATACTCATACTGCTTTTGTCTTGCTGCCAATTCTGCTTCAAGATTAGATTGCAATTGAGTGAAGGTGTCTAATATACGAACTATCTCTTGCTGGATTGGGAGAGGCGGAAGGGGAGTCTCAAAATCCTCTATCATTGGTTTCCTTATTGATGTTGCAGTTGAGGCTACGGCTTTTCGTAGAATATATGGCTTGAAATTGGCCGACAAATAATAAAACAAATACTTAGTGATTATATACTTTGATTTAAGATGTATTCTATATGTCCTTTGGTGTAAGGCGTATTTACCTTTGAAATAATGAAATATTTCACCAATTCCACCTTCACCTGGTATTAAGATGGCTTCTTCATCAAATTCGTATGTGTTGCTACTTAATACTTCTTTTGATCTAACAAAAAATGGATAAGAGCCACAATCAACTGCGTCTTGTCTATTTCCTGAGCCTGTACCAATTTCTGCAGTACCACCTAAACGTACCCTTTCCACACCTTCAGGACACATCCTATCAATCATTTCACTAATCTTCTCCATAAACTCTTGTATTAAAGATTAGCAATTATTTCATCCACTCGCTTTCTCAACTCATCTCCCTCTTTTACAATCTCTGCAAGTTCTGCATTCAACGCCTCAATGTCAATCTTTTCTCTCTTGTCTTCTTGCTCTACGTATGAAGAGACAGAAAGGTTGCAGTCGTTAGCAAGAATATCTGGATTGCTGACAAGCTTTGCTTTATACCGCACATCCTCACGATTATGATATTCGCCAAAGATTGTGTCGAGATTCTCTTGCGTCAGCTTGTTCTTATTGCCGTTTTTCACAAAGTCCTCACTGGCATCAATAAACAATACCGAGTTGTCTGCCTTGCTCTTCTTCAGCACAATGATGCAGGTGGCAATGCCCACTCCAAAGAAGAGGTTGCTTGGCAGCTGGATGACAGTGTCAACATAGTTGTTCTCAATAAGATACTGACGAATCTTCTGCTCTGCACCGCCACGATACAACACACCAGGGAACTCGACTATTGCTGCTGTTCCTGTGGTTGCCAGATGGCTCAGAATATGCATGGTGAAAGCGAGGTCTGCCTTTGTCTTTGGAGCAAGCACACCTGCAGGAGAGAAACGGTCGTCGCTGATAAGCAAAGGATTGTCATCGCCTGCCCATCGAGTGGAGTAGGGCGGATTGCTGACAATGGCATCGAAAGGCTCTTCGGCAAGATGCTTTGGCTCTGTGAGCGTGTCACCCAGCTGAATGTCAAACTGGTTGAAAGGCACATGGTGCAAGAACATGTTGATGCGGCAGAGGTTGTATGTGGTGATGTTCAGCTCCTGACCAAAGAAAGATACAGCCTTTGACTTTTCTGCTCCTAAAACTTTTGCGAACTTGAGCAGCAGAGACCCCGAACCACATGCTGGGTCGTAAACCTTTGCAATACGGTTCTTTCCATCACAAGCTATGCGAGCCAGCAGCTCTGCCACCTCCTGAGGCGTGAAGAACTCTCCACCACTCTTGCCTGCATTGCTGGCATACATTGTCATAAGAAACTCGTAGGCATCGCCAAAGGCGTCAATCTGTGCATCGCGAAGGTCTCCGCCAAGGTTCATCTGCTCGATGCTGATCATTATCTTTGTGAGAAGTTCGTTGCGCTTGCCTGTTGTTGCGCCAAGCTTTGGGCTGTTCACATCAATGTCGCTGAACAATCCCTTCATGTCCTGTTCGCTCTCCGTGCCTATGGCAGAACCTTCGATATTTTTGAATATTGTGGAAAGAGTGACATTCAGGTCTTCATTGCTATCTGCTTTGGCAGCTACATTATGAAAGAGTTCGGAAGGATAGATGAAGTAGCCTTTTTCATCGATAGTTTGTTTGCGAATATCTTCGTCAATATCTTCGTCTGCCACATCCTTGGCATAGTCAAAACCGTCATTTCCTGCCTTAGCTTCTTCGTTGTTAAGGTGAGCTGTCAAATCCTCAGAAATGAAACGGTAGAAAAGGAATCCCAACACATAGTTCTTGAAGTCCCAGCCATCAACGCTGCCTCGCAGGTCGTTGGCAATCTGCCAGATGGTGCGATGCAACTCAGCACGTTCTTGTTCTTTGCTCATGGTACGTTCATTATTTGTTGTAGTCAAAGCTATCAATAAATAATGCTGGCAACGTACGGACACAAAAAGAGTGTGAACTCTCTTCTTATGGTCGTCATGAGGTTGAAGCGTAGGAATTTCTCTGACCTCTCACGGATATAAGAATAATGCCCACACTCAATAACTGAGTGTATGGCATCCTTCTATCTTCATATCCGTGACTGGCTTCGTCCTTCCATAGGCATTCACCTATACGAACAAGCCAACCATCATTGTTGTGGTATGTTATCAGAGAGAAATATAAGTTTCCTACGCTTCATTTCTTTGACGACCACAATGATAGTCTGATGCTACTATTTTTATAATATGTTCTTTATCTCAAACTTTCTAATTTGTATATAAATGTTTTATGTTATACAATCGCGATAAGTCGCAGTCTTTCTGCTTTTCTAATAAACAGAATCACACAGGACAATTCCTCGCCCTATGCGTGACAAAAGTAATGCTTTTATTTGGTATGAGCAAATTTTTAGCTTGTAAGTATCTGTACAAAATTATTTTTATAATCAAGAACCTTTAGCCTCGGCGAAGCCAATGAAGAGAATAAGAGAATGCCATCTGGATGCCTTCTCTTAATTCCAATCGTAACGATTAGATTCTGAATCAGTAAGAATAGTCTGCTGACAAACTGAAAGAAAAAATCTCTAAATTCTCTAAATTGGCTACGCCGAGCTGACGGTTCTTGATAAATATAAAAATAATTTTGATTACTTACTTATTATTTCCTCTGTGTTTCAAACATTGCCATCATGTGCAAGAATACCTTTAAGCTCTGATAAGGAATACTTTGCAAAATTACGTGAACTTTCCAGATGGCAAAGCATTTCCTCAACTATCTTGTTGATTGGGTTGGCTTAAAATCTATGATGTGAATCTCATTCTCATCATACCAATATCTAATCTTTGTTTTGGGATGAGACACAAACTCTGCATAGTTCTTTTTCCCAACTACACGTTTTTTCTTTCCTAATGTTGGCATGAACGAAAGTAATTCAAGTTTCTTATCAACATCCTCAATAAATGTCTTGGCAAAGGAGTTTCCGCAATTCATGACATACCATGCAATAATGCCAGAATAACGATTATAGGCTGTTGTATGCCACACTATCTTAAGCTTAGCCATGCCTGTCTGTCCTTATTGACTACGGCATCATCAACAATGTCTGCATAATCCGCAGCTTCCGCATCATCTATCCAAGAATCGTCATCGGAATCCGAATACACAGGAAAAGGCTTGTTTTCCATCCAATCAACGGTTTCAAGAAGCGAAACTGTAGTTTCGTGGAGATTATCTCTAAGAAATTTCTTCTTCTCTGAATTTGAAGTCTCCACCACCGTATTGAATAGTGCATGTTGAGAAATTTCTGAATAGCCATACGCCACAGCTGCTTCACTTGATATCTGTGGTTCTTCCTCTATTATATCGTATTTCTTTGCCATATCATTCAATGATTTGGCACAAAGGTAGTATTATAAAATTGTACTTCCAAACTTTTAGATAACTTTTTTGTTTTCAGTATTCAAAGAGCGCAGGGTATAATCAGAATGTCAGCAGCAGCTCACGATAGTATTCGTATTGCTTCTTCCTCGCTTCAATTTCTTGTTTGAGGTTGGTAATAAGGGACTCGAAGGTGTCGAGGATGGAGACGATTTCTTGAATATGATATTAGCAGTTATCATCATTCAGACGAAAATGAACTATTGTAAATATAGAAGTAAGTGTCTGATCAAAATTATTTTTTATAATCAAGAACCTTTAGCCTCGGCGAAGCCAATGAAGAGAATGAGAGAAATGCCATCCGGATGGCTTCTCTTAATTCCAATCGTAACGATTTAATTCTGAATCAAAAAGAACAGTTTGCTACAAACTGAAAGATGAAATCTCTATTTTCTCTAAATTCTTGATAAATATAAAAATAATTTTGATTACTTACTTACCACTATTTATTCTATAACAAATAGTGGTACAGCTTTTATTTGGTATGAGCAAATTTTCGAGTAACTATATACCTTTTATTGCTCTTTGAAGTTCTTGTCTTCGACGACATTGCCGTCAGCGTCTGTGATGCGCCAATGGGTGATGTTGCGCTTGTCGGAGGTGATGCTGACACCGCATTTTGTCACTTTTCGTCCGTCGGCACTCCACTGGATGGCGTAATCCTTCTCGTCTATCTGTGCGAGAGCTGCCTTTACGGTGTCGTCAACCTTCAGTTCAATGACAAAGACATCATCCTCTGTCTGCACGACAACATCTGCACGGCCGAGAATGCTCTTCACCTCAACATCCACCTTTGAGTTGAGCAGTGAGAATACAAGGTATAAGAGGAGTTTGTAGAAATTCTCGCGACCCTCCTTCTTGTCCCATTCCTCCTTGGTTATGATGTCGTATGGTATTCCTGCGATGTAAGAGCGAAGGCAGACGAGCGCCTGTGAGAGGTCGCCTCTTCTTATCGCCTTCGCCATATTGGTGATTGTGGTGTTGCCCTCATTGGTTGTGCTATGCATCAAAATCGGCATAAGGCATTTGATGAGCCCGGTCTTTACCTCGCGGTTCGGGATGCGCAATGTGTAGGTGTTGAACCGCTTGCTGTAGGTGTCAATGCTCAGGTAACCACTCTGATAGAGAAGTGGCATTGGTGTCTCTGCATCCTCACATGGGATGTTGAACTCGTCAACATCAACTTCTATGCCATCGTATTCAAAGGCGTTGCGAAGTGGATAATGCTCCAGATACTTCAGCAGAGACAGTGATGTGCCTGCCTCAAACCAATAGTTGTTGAGGTCTCTGTCATTCAAACATTTCAGCAAACTGAATGGTGCATACACGTCCTTACTGTTTTTGCTGAAATGATAACCGTCATATTGCTTCTTCAGCAAGTTGTACGCTTCTTCTGTGCTTACGCCGATGTTCTGAGCAAACTCCTCCACGCAAGGGCGGAGCACTGTGTCGAGCTCTTCCTGTGTGATGCCGCAAAGACCGGAGTAGTCATCAATCATCGAGATGTTATTCAGATTGTTGAGTTCCGAGAAGATGCTGAGCTGTGAGAACTTTGTGATGCCTGTGATGAACACAAAGCGGATGTATTCACCTTCGTCCTTAAGTACCTGGTAGAAATTTCTCAGCAGACTTCGCATCTCCTCCAGATCCTTATGCTCATGCAGAAGTCGTGTGATGGGTGAGTCATATTCGTCGAGTATGATGACCACCTTCTTGCCTGTTTTCTCATAGGCGCGATGAATCAATCCGCGGAATCTCGCACCAGGAGTATTCTCCATCTCATCTCTGCCGTATTCCTTTTCGTAGGTATGAATGAAATTCTCCAACGTGCTCCTTGCCTCAGCTATAGTGCAGTTTTTCAATCCGCTCATGATGAAATGAAGCACAGGGTGCTTGTCCCACTGCTTCTCCAGTTCCGCAATCTTCAACCCCTCAAACAGCTCTTTCTTTCCGTCAAAATATGCATGCAGGGTGTTGCACAGAAGGGACTTGCCAAACCTGCGAGGCCGGGCAAGAAAGACATACGTGTAATTGCTCACAAGATTGAACATCAAGTCCGTCTTGTCAACATATACTTTCCCCTGTCTGATGATTTGCTCAAACTGGTCAATATCTACGGGGTATGAAAATTTCTTCTGCATACTATTTCTTGATGTGAATGTCAAAATTTGCTTTGCTGCCCACTCCTAACAGAGAGTAATCAAACAGTGTGAATTGCCGAGGTGTGGAGGAAGAAGCGGTCTTTGACTGCAAAGGTATGAAAAATTATTAGATTGCTGACAAAAAGACTCTGCAATGTGAGTTTTTTATGAAACTTTATGATTCGTCGGCAGTTGAGTAATTGTTCAGCCGTGCTATTTTTAACAAGGATTGGCTCTAATTTGGTGGAAATTGGTAGAACCGAAGTTCGGCGTAAGCCAATCTTTGTTAGAAAGACTTTCGCTGAATAGCTACGCAGTTGAGTAACTACTTGTTATCAAATGGCACAAAGAGAAAAAGGAAACGTATGTTTCGTTCGACAGAAATCGTTAAAAAATCAGCGGTGACGTAAAATATTTGTTAGTTTCTGCATGTTTATACACTAAAACCGTTATCTTTGTCAGTACTAAGTAGGTAATCAAAATTATTTATATGTTCAACCTCGTAGGTGTGTTCTTAATATCTATACTCTCTTTTGCGCACCTTACTACTTCATCCTCAGTCACTATGCCCGCATAGCTCCTTCATCTGAAGATAGTAATCTGCATCAAAATAGAGTATATCTATTATAAAACTAATTTTGATCACCTACTTAATAGTTTTGATTATCTGCTTATGAAATATATAGATATAAAGGATTGGATTGTGTCTCACCGATGGGGTGTGGCAGGTTGCGCTGTGTCGTTCGCATGCGGACTGCTATGTTATATGATGTTGCATCACTGTGCGGAGCCAGAGCCGCTGTCGAGCGAAAGGGTGCGCGTTGACACCCTGTTTGCCGATGGCTCGCATTATGAAGGATGGATGAGGCGTGGCGAGAAAGATGGCGATGGCACGCTGGTGACTCCCGACAGCGTGGTGTGGGAGGGACGCTGGCTGCAAGACCGTTTCTGCGAAGGCGTGAAGACTGCCAAGACCTACACATACAGGGGGCATTTCAATGAGGAGGGGCAGTTCGACGGTTTTGGCGTGATAGAATACTCGCAAGCATTCTGTGACAACATGTGCAGAGACGGGAAGGAGGCAAAAGATGTGGTGAGACGCTATGCTGGAATGTGGGTCAAAGACATGAAGGAAGGTCAGGGAAAGGCGGTGATGCATGACGGCACTTTCTGCTACGGTCGTTTTGCTGAGGGTGTGTTCAAACCCAACAAAGCACTGAAATTCAAGTATGGCGAGAGAGTGTTCGGCATCGATGTGTCGCACCATCAGGGTGAGATAAACTGGGATAAGCTCGCCATCTATTGCGATAAGGACGGCGTGACATATTATAGCGAGCCTCGCAGCAGAACGCTGACGCAGCCTGTGATGTTTGCTTACGTCAAGGCAACCCAAGGCAACACATTCAAAGATGCAAGATATGAGGAGTACATGCGTGAGGCGAAGAATCACGATATAGCCAGAGGCAGCTATCATTTCTATACGCTGAAGAGTTCGCCTGAGAGCCAGGCAGAGCATTTCCTCAATACAGCGATGCTCTGGCAGAGGGGCGACATGCCGCCAATGCTTGATGTGGAGTTCAACGATTCAGAAAGAGGCGACATACCTCCTACATATAGCGAGGACATACTGACATGGCTGGAGATGGTGGAGGAGTCTATGGGCTGCCGTCCGATAATCTATACGCGCGAGAATATCAAGAATGTCTATATGAAGGATTCACGCTTCGCTAAGTATGACTTTTGGATTGCGAGGTATCAGAAAAGACCTGTTGACGAGAACTGGCTGATATGGCAGCGTTCAGGGTCAGGATTTGTGAGGGGATGTGATGCTGATGTCGATATCGACGAGTTCAAAGGTGATTATGAGGCTTTTGTGAGATATTTAGAGAGGATATAGTTATTCAACTTTCAAGTTTGCAACTTGCTCAGTTTTAGGAGTTAAAGTGGAGTTAAAGAGGAGTTATCACTTCGTTCGGAGTTAAAGGGACGTTTGCCATATACAGACATTCGTCACTTTAACTACCCTTTAACTCCACAACAAGTGAAGCGAAACTTGTGTATAGTTATAGTATAGCAATGGATTTTATTACACAGATAAGTTTAGCGCTGTTTGCCATACCTGCAGGCAACTACAGCGGTATAGCCCCTATGGGAGGGGAGGAGTATGTGATTGTGGATGATAAAGCGAAGGATGACGCTTTCAAGGTGCTGAATATCAGCATTGATGAGAAGAAGGGGAAGGTGATAGGGGTTACGATGAAGGAGTCGTCTGTCAGGGGCGGGGAGAGTGTTGCTGCCCGTGATTACGAAGGTGTGGCATTCTGCAAGCAGCGTGGCGCTGTGTTTGTGTCGGGCGAGGCTGACCAGCAGATTCTGGAGTATGGACTTGATGGCGAACCCACAGGAGCGAAACTTGATGTGCCAGAATGTTTCAGTCTGCAAAATATCAGGTCAAACTACGGATTCGAATCGCTGACTTATAATGCTGTGACTCAGCGTTTCTGGACTACGTCCGAATCGACGCTGAAGTCTGACGGGGAGAGTTCGAGTCTGCAGCATCGTGATACAAGAAACAGACTTCGTTTGCAGTCTTTTGGATTGGATATGAAGCCCAATGCTATGTATGCCTATGAGATGGACGCACCCACGGTGAAGAAGAAAAAGGGGCAGTATTTCTTTGGTGTGCCATCGATGCTTGCCACCGATGACGGACGTCTCATTGTGATGGAGCGCGAGGCGTTTGTGGCAAGGAGATATTTCGGCAGTTTCTGCAGGATAAAGCTGTATGAGGTGGATGTCAATGGTGCTGTGGAGATAAATGAAAAGCAGTCTCTTGTCCAGCTGCCAGCTTCAGCTTTTGTGAACAAGAGACTGCTTTGTGAGTTCAAAACAGGAATAAGCCTTTTCCGTTATAACTTTGCGAATTTCGAGGGTATGTGTTTCGGACCGCAGCTTGCTGACGGCAGTCAGACATTGTTTATGATTGCTGATTCCCAAGGGCGTTACGGAAATTCGCTTTATCGACTTAAAGATTATCTGAGAGTGATGAAAATGAGCAAGTAGCGTCGGCTACTTCTTCTTTACTGTCTTCACATCCTTAGGTCTGCTGTTGAGCTCTGCTCCCATCTGTTCAAGCTCCTGCTTCTGTTTGATGACATAGGCTTCCATTTTGCGGTTCTCAACAGTCTTTTGGATGTAGTTTTTCTCCTCTTTGCTGAGACTCTTGTCCTGGCCATTGTAAGACGGAGCGTTGGTGCCGAACATTTGCTTGTAAGTGTAGTAGGCGCCAGCAATTGTGTCGTCCGTTTTTATCTTGAAAAGTCTTTCTTTGCTGTATTTCTGCATTTTAAGAAGCAGCTTCTGAATGAAATCCACTCCGTCGTCGGCAGAGGCAAGTTCTGCGTGCGAGAGGTATTCGCCTGTGACAAAATCTTTGTCGAGATTGACGCATCGAGAGGCATAGCTGTTGATATAGTCGGCATACTGTGGATTACCAAAAATCTCCATGACGACCATATATCCCAAAGTGCGCAGATAGACGAAGTTATAGCTCATATACACCGTTTCGTCAACTACCCCCTCGTTTTTGAAGAAGCCGCTGTACATCAATGAGGAGTGGGTGAGGTTTATTTCGTTCTGATCAGGATTTATTGTGTATTGCAATGTGCGTGAGTTAGGTACAGAGTCGTTCATGTGCTCCATGAGGTATGACACGAAAGACTCAGACATATTCTCAAACTCTTCTGGTGAATATCTGATGATGTATGCAGTGACCATATAGTTGTCATTGCGTATCTTGAAAGAGTTGATGTTGTTGAGCAGGTTTGGGTCGCCTTCACCATTTACGAACTGCCCAAAAGTGATGCTCTGGTCGTTTGCCTCGATGGTGCTTTGTTCGTTTTCAACAGGGAAAGACAGGCCTGCTACCTGAAAGTTTAACACAGGATTTCTCTGCTCTGGCATCTGTGCCATTGCCATAACGCTGATAAGCAGAGCGAAGATGGTTGGGATGATTTTTTTCATTGTTGAGATGTTCTAAAATTTACTTTGTTTGTGGGTGCCAGTTCCTTTGTCTGTCATTGCTAAGTAAAGTAATCAAATTTATTTTTTATTTATCAAGAATGAAGAGAACCTCGAAGAGCTCGGCGTAGCCAAATTAGAGATTTCTTCTTTCAGTTTGTACAAACTGTTCTTTAAAATTCAGAATTAAATCGTTACGATTGGAATTAAGAGAAGTCATCCGGAAGGCATTCTCTTATTCTCTTCATTCTTGATTATAAAAACAATTATGACCAGATACTTGATTATTCTACGATGACAGTCTTTGTGGTGTAATTGGAAAAGACAATAATCTGTATGCCCTTCTCCGTTTTGCTGACAGGCATGCCCTGAAGATTGAACCGTGCAACTTCCTTGACCTCTTTGGTGTCGTCAGTAATGCGTTTGATCTCATTTGGCTTGTTAGGCTCTTTCTGCTTGGAGAGGAGATAGACGATGCCGAATTTGTTGCTGGTGCTGAGAGGCTGTGTTGCCATCTGCTCTACTTCGTAGCCATGGCTGGAGAGCATGTTGAGGATGTCTCCTATGGAGTAGTAGCGTGTGCCGTTTGAGGTGCTGCAGTAGTAATATGCGTCGATGCCTTCAGGCAGGTCGCCCGAAAGATTGACAACAGACTCGTCATGCCGGAAAATCACCGTAACATAGCTTTTCTGTGCCTGTACAAATTCTGCCATTGCAGTAAGCAGGAATAGAATGATAAGTTTTTTCATATCCGAATAACTTCAATTACTGTGCAAAGTTAATGATTTTTTGTCATTATTCGCAAATTCACCAGAATTTGTTATGCTCTTCTGAATATTCGAATCCGACAGCCTTGAGAGTCTCGATGATAAACTCTTTGTCGAGGTCTTCTTTGCTGCATAGTTCGTCGAGACTTGCGTAGATGTCACGTAGTTTCATGTTGATGACGCTGAAAAGCATCATTGGGTCTTGTGGTAGTTCCATATTTGTTATTGTTTATTCAACTTTCGCTTTGTTTTCAACTGCTCAGTTTGGGTAGTTAAAGAGGAGTTATCGCTTCGCTCGGAGTTAAAGGGACGTTTGTCATATACAGACATTCGTCACTTTAACTCCCCTTTAACTCCCCTTTAACTTCTCTTTAACCCCCTTTAACTCCCCAACAAATAGAGCCTTGTTTTGTTTATTTCATCATTTTGTTCAGCTTAGGACTTATGATAAAGAGGAGTACTGACGCCACTCCTGCCATTATGACGAATAGCATGAAGAAGTCGTTGAGGTCTGACACCTCATAGCCTAAGAAGCTCTTTGCAGCACCACCGTCAGGGTATAGCGTGGAGAGCTTTCCTGCAAGGAAATTGCTGGCAGCCGTTGACATGAACCACACTCCCATGAGGAGGCTGGCAAAACGTTTTGGCGAGAGTTTGCTCACCATGCTGAGACCTATAGGCGAGAGCGACAGTTCACCGAGTTCGTGAATGAAATACAGACTCGTTATCCATAGCATGCTGACTTTCGTCGTAGGGTCGATGTCCTTCACTCCCAGTGCTATGACGAGGTAGCCGAGTGAGAGGAAGGCGAGACCGATAGCCTGCTTCTGCACAGATGACTGTTCGAGGCTCTTGCTGCTGCCTATGCGGCATTTGCCAAGCATCTCCCACAGCATTGCCATGACAGGGGCGAGGATGACGCAGAAAATGGCAGGAAGGCTCTGAAACCAAGATGTTGGCACTGTCCAGCCGAAGAGTGTGCGGTCGGTCTGGCTGTCTGTGAAGTATGTGAGCGAGACTCCTGCCTGCTCGTATGCAGCCCAGAAGAATATGACGAATGTGGCGACAATGAATATGACACCGATATGCGCCTTCTCGCGAGAGGTGAGCGGCTGCGAACCTTGATGCTTCTCTTTGTGCTGTGCCGTAGGGGCGAGTCCTATAGGTTCGCCATTTGGAGTGACGAGGTAGCGTTTCTTGAATAAGGCGAAGATGACGACGGAGACAATCATTGCCAAGCAGGCAATGAGAAATCCCCAGCGGAAACGTGAAGGGTCGGAGAAGTTTCCCTCAAAGCATCCGCACACCAGCGGGGCGATGAAAGCACCGAGGTTGATGCCCATATAGAAGATTGTGAAGGCAGAGTCTTTGCGCTTGTCCTGGGCATCGTAGAGGTCGCCCACCATCGTCGATATGTTGGGCTTGAAGAATCCGTTGCCGAGGATGAGGCAGCCTAAAGCGCAGAACATCAATATTACGGATGCCTGATTGTCCACACTCGCGTCAATGGCGCCTCCTTCTGCTGATATGCTCTGCTGAACGAGGCACGCAGAGAGGAACATCAGAAACTGTCCTACAGCCATGACAAGTCCGCCGACAATGATAGAGCGGCGGTTGCCCCAATAGCGGTCAGCAATATATCCGCCCAGCAGAGGAGTGAGATACACAAGGCCGGTGTAGGTGCCATAAATCTCTGATGCGTCCTCCATAGTGAAAAGGACTGCCACCATATATAGCGTGAAGAGCGCTCTCATACCGTAGTATGAGAAACGCTCAGCCATTTCTGTTATGAATAGCAGGTATAAACCTTTTGGATGTTTCACACAATGAATGTTTTTGTGATTAACAAGTGTCATTCTTTCTCCTCCCCTCAGGGAGGTTGGGAGGGGGTGCTTTACTCCACTCCCTTCATCATCTTCTTCAGCACAGGGTAAAGGCAGAAGAGGATTACTGCTGCCACACCTGCCATTACGGCGAAGAGTGTGAAGAAGTCGGTGAGTGTGGCAATCTCAAAACCGCAGAATGACTTTGGTTCGCCGCCTGTAGGAAGGAGCGTGGCAAGGTTGCCTGCAAGGATGTTACTTGCTGCATTGCTCATGAACCACACACCCATAAGGAGTGATGCCAGACGAGCAGGAGAGAGCTTGTTGACCATTGACAGACCGATAGGAGAGAGTGACAGCTCACCGAGAGTATGGATGAAGTAGAGGATGAAGAGCCACCACATTGAAGCTTTTGCGTTGCCCTCAAGACCGTTTGTGCCAACAGCAATCACGATGTAGCCAATGGCGAGGAGGAGAAGGCCGATAGCCTGCTTGATAGGTGATGGCACGTCGATGCCGCGCTTGAGGAGGAACTCCCAGAGCATAGCCATTACTGGCGCAAAGGTCACAACAACGATAGGGTTGATAGACTGGAACCAGGTGGTTGGCATCTCCCAGTCGCCGATATGACGGTCGCATTGCTGGTCGGCAAAGATGGTGAGCGATGAACCTGCCTGCTCAAACGCACTCCAGAAGAAGATGACGAACACGGCGATGATGTAGATGACGCCGATGCGCGACTTCTCGACGCCTGTAAGTCCCTTGTCTGTGATGATGAACACAGGCAATGCGATAGATATGGCGTAGATGGCTGCTGAGATATAGTCGTTGAAGTTTTCTGCATTCCAAGAGAAGCCTACCACCATTGCTACTGCTGCAATGACGCATCCCCAGAGGCGCAGAGGTGAGTTCTTGACCTCTTCTGTCTTGCTGTCTTTGATGCTTTCTGCTTCTGCTGCATCTTTCTGACTGCGAAGTTCTGACTTGCTTGGTGCAAGGCCAATCTGAAGGCCGTCAGGTGTCTTGAGGTATTTGTTCTTCAATGCCCAGAACACCACAACAGAGAGGATCATAGCACAGCCTGCGCAGAAGAATCCCCACTTGAAAGCTGAAGGGTTTGTCCAGTCGCCATTGCCAAGAGGTCCGCAGATGAGCGGCGCGATGAATGCACCTACATTGATGCCCATGTAGAAGATTGTGAAGGCAGAGTCTTTGCGCTTGTCCTGAGCGTCATAGAGGTCGCCCACCATGGTGGAGATGTTTGGCTTGAAGAATCCATTTCCGATGATGAGGGCTCCAAGACCGATAAACATGAGTGTGAGCGACAGACTGTTGTTTACTGACGGGTCGATAGCTCCGCCCTCTGTCATGATGGACTGCTGAACGAAGCATGCAGAAGCGAACATGAGGAACTGGCCTATAGCCATCACTAAGCCGCCAACGATGATGGAACGGCGATTGCCCCAGTAGCGGTCGGCAATGTAGCCGCCGAGAAGTGGGGTGAGGTAAACAAGTCCTGTGTAAGAACCGTAGATCTGACTCGCATCAGCACTGTTGAAGAAGGCTGCTACAAGGTAAAGGGTAAAGAGTGCGCGCATTCCATAGTATGAGAAGCGCTCTGCCATCTCTGTCACAAACAAGAGATAGAGTCCTTTTGGATGTCCTTTTTGTGCCATATAGTTGTTTTTGTTTTTAATTTTTTTTGTCGTTGTTTGGTGGTTTAGTCGTTTGGTGGTTTAGTCGTTTGGTCGTTTTGTTGTTTGGTGTTTTAGCCGTTTGGTCGTTTGTCGCCCCAACCACTAAACCACCAATTCCCTAAACCACAACCCCACCTATTTCACATATCTATCCAGCCAGTTGAAGAATCTGCGCTGCCATAGGATGCCGTTCTGTGGCTTGAGCACCCAGTGGTTCTCATCTGGGAAGCAGAGGAACTCAGAAGGGATGCCGCGGAGCTGAGCAGCATTGAATGCCGACATAGCCTGTGATGTGACGATGCGGTAGTCCTTCTCGCCCTGGATGCAGAGGATAGGGGTGTCCCACTTGTCAACAAAGCGGTGCGGAGAGTTTTTGAATGTCTTGTCGTGGCCATTCCAGTAGGCGCCACCCATATCCCAGTTGGCAAACCACATCTCTTCTGTCTCGAGATACTGCTGTTCCATGTTGAAGATGCCGTCATGAGCGATGAAAGCCTTGAAGCGTTTGTCGTGATGACCAGCAATCCAATATACTGAATATCCGCCGAATGAGGCGCCAACACATCCGAGGCGGTTTTTGTCAACGTATGGGAGGTTGTTGGCTGCATCGTCGATAGCAGAGAAGTAGTCGTCCATGCAGTGACCGCCATAATCCTCGCTGATCTCCTCAAGCCATGCCTTGCCGAAGCCTGGGAGGCCGCGGCGGTTTGGCGCAACGACGACATAGCCGTTTGCTGCCATAATCATCATGTTCCATCTGTATGACCAGAACTGGCTCACAGGGCTCTGAGGACCGCCCTCGCAGAAGAGGAGGGTAGGGTACTTCTTTGTCTTGTCGAAGTTCGGCGGGAGGATAACCCACGAGTGGAGGTCCTTGCCATCTACGGTCTTTGTCCAGCGAGCCTCGCAAGTGCCCCAGTCGATATTGTCGCAGAAGTACTGATTCTCGTGTGTGAGCTGTGCCACAGGCTTCTTGCCCGAAGGGTCAACGAGGTAGAGTTCGCGGCTCTCGCACATAGACTGGCGGCCGCAGAGGAGATTCCTGCCGCAGAGGCTCACAGAGTTGTAGTCGTACTGCCCATCAGTGATTTTCTTCACAGCATCCTTCATGTTGACGGAATAGACGTGTGTTGTGCCGTGCCATGTGGCGATGAAATAGATGCTCTTGCCGTCTGCCGACCAAGTGTAGGAGTCAACAGGAGTGTCGAGCGACGCTGCCAGCTGCTGAATCCTGCCTGTGGCAAGTTCCATCACGAGAAGCCGGTTGTTGTCTGACTCGTAGCCGTCGCGCTCCATGCTCTGCCAGGCGATATACTTGCCGTCAGGAGAGAATGAAGGGTTTGTGTCGTAGCCTGCAAGGAGGAAGCCTGAAACGGTGTTGCCAGGGTAGCTGCTGTCGTTGACCTTCTGGTTTTTCAGCGATTCGGTATAGTCAACGGCAGGTCGCTTGTAACCTTCGCCCTTGCAGATATTCCTTGTCTCGCCAGTCTCTATATTATAGATGTAGATGTCGGCATCTGTGGAGCAGGCATAATCTTTGCCTTCCAGTTTGCGGCATGTGTAGGCAATCTCCTTGCTGTCAGGTGAGAAGGCGAGCTGCTCGATGCCGCCGAAGGGCTTCATAGGGCATTCGTAAGGTTCGCCTTCCAAGATGTCTTTTGTGCCAGTTATAGCTGCGCCGTCATAGTCGGCAACATAGGAATGAGGTATTGTCTCGACCCATTCATCCCAGTGTCGATGCATGAGGTCGGTTATCACGCGTCCGGAAGACTTTGTGAGGTCGGGATACAAATCTGCGGTGCGCTTGCCGTATTTTATGGTCTTGATGAGTATCACCTTCTTCTCGTCGGGCGAGAAGGAGAAGTCGTCAACACCCTCTGGCTCATTGGAGAGCTGTCTGCGGTCATTGCCGTCGGACAGCATGGAGAATACCTGCATATTGCCTTCGGAGTCTGCTCCCAGGAATGCTATTCGTCTGCCGCCGTCAATATATTTAGGCGCTATCTCTGATGTCTTGGCTTCGGTGAGCAGTTTCTCGCCTGTGCCGTCCGTATTTAAAACATAAATTACAGTATGACTCTTGTTTTCTGCCACACTGTAATACGATACGTTATATGTAATCTGCTTGTTATCAGGCGAGACGCTTGCTCCGCCCACTCTTCCCATTGCCCATAGTGCTTCGGGGGTGAGAGTGCGGTTCTCTATCTTTGGCGTTTGCCTCCCTATGAATGTCTGAGCATCGGCTTCGATGGCTGATGCTGCAAGGATGGAAGCCGTGATTAGAGTTTTATACATAGTTTTGACTTAGAGTTTTAGTTTAGATTTAATAATAATAGGAGATTTGTGCTTTCTGGTTATTACAATTAGTAATAGACACTCTGCTTTTGTTTTGAGCTGGTTAATATGCGAATCCTCTTCTGCCACCCGTAGCTCCATAAGTGGATGAGGATGGCAGAAGAGGACTTCATATTTGTATTTATTGCTTATTCTTATTCGCCTCTTGCTGCTGCTTGAGGATTTCAAGCTGCTTCTGCTGCATTGCCTGAAGACGATCCATCAGAGACGAAGAGCTCTTTTTGCTGTTGGCATTAGCCTTGCGCTCTGCATGGCGCTTTTCGAGCTTGGCAAGGAGCTTCGCGTCGTCGGTAGTCTTGCGCAAGATCCACATGATGAGCACGCTTGAGATACCAGAGATGAAGTAGTACCAGTTAAGACCTGCGCTGTATGAGTTGAACGAGAAGAAGAAGATGAGCGGCATGAGGTACATCATCCACTTCATCATGCCCATCTGCTGCTGCTGCTCTGGAGTCATAGAGTATGACTGCTGCTTCTGTGAGATGTATGAAGATGCTACTGTAGATACACACCAGAGTACACAGAAGAGGGAGATGTGGTCGCCGATACCCCAGATGTTGAATCCCCAAGAGATGATGTCATCGTATGTGGAGAGGTCGTCAGCCCAGAGGAATGACTCGCCGCGGAGTGCGATGTAGTTAGGGATGAAGTTGAAGAGGGCGATCCAGATTGGCATTTGGATGACCATAGGCAGACAGCCTCCCATAGGACTTACGCCATATTCGCTGTAGAGCTTCATCACCTCCTGCTGCTTCTGCATGCTGTCTTCTGGCTTAGGATATTTGGCGTTGATCTCCTCCATCTTTGGACGGAGGACGCGCATGTTAGCAGAAGCCAGATATGATTTCCTCATGAGAGGGAGTACGGCAAGCTTCACCACGATAGTGAGGAGCACAAGCACGATACCCATAGGAAGGCCGAGTCCGGTGAGGAAGTCGAAGGCGTAGAGGAAGATGAATCTGTTGATCCACTTCACTACAGGCCATCCGAGATATACGAGCGACTGGAGGTCGAGGTTGTCGGTTGTGCTTACGAGCTGCTCGTTCTCTTTGAGAGTTGAGAAGTCGTTAGGACCGAGGTAGAGATGGAATTGTGTCACTTCTCTGCCATCTGTGTCGAAATCTGTATTGAATGTAGTGTTGTATGTCTTGAGGTATCCAGAACCCTTTTCGAGGGCTACAGATGACATCTTCTTCACATCCATAGGATTGTCAGCGATGAGCACCTGGCTGAAGAACTGTGTCTTGTATGCAATCCACTTTGTCTTCGCCTCAAACTCATCCTCCTCATCATCGCCGCCAGTGTTGTTGAGCTCGTGAGTGCTGCCACCCTTGTCGCGGTATGTGATTGTTGCGTAGCGAGTCTCGAAGTCATAGCCTTTCTCCTGCTGCTTCATGTTCTCCTGCCAGTCAATCTGTATCACATTGCCTTTTGATGACAGATAGTCGCCAATGCCGTTAGCCTTCACGCTCATGTCGAGGATGTAGGAGTTTGGCTTGAGAGAATATGAGATGTCGAAAGAACCCTGTGCTATAGGGAGAGACATCGTCACGCCTCCAGCCTTCTGTGCTGTAGGAGTGAAGAAAAGCTCCTCAGTCTTGATGTCAGACATCTTGCCCTTGAGGGTGAAGTTCATGTTCTGGTCCTTAGCGTCGAAAAGGATGACATTGCCGCCTTCCCTGCCCTTGTAGGTGCTGTCCTTGAGTTCAACCTTTGAGAGCTGTCCGCCCTTGTTTGAGAGGGTGACTTTGAGAAGCTCGTTCTCTATCACAGTCTGGCTCTCCTTGCCCCTGTAGGCGTTGTAGAGAGGGTTGAGAGTGTCGTTAGCTTCTTCTGCAGCTTTTGCTTTCTGCTCTTTCTTCTTTGCATCCTCTTTGACTCTCTCTATCGAAGCGATGGAGTCTAAGATGCGCATTTCTTCGTTCTGCTTGGCGCGTGTGTGATTCTCGTAGAAGAGGAATCCGACAAACACGAGTGCCATGAGAACAAAGGCTGTTAGCGTGTTTTTATTCATTATCTTTTTTAATTGTTTTTATTCTTCTCTATAGAAGCCTTGATGAAGCTCATGAAGAGTGGATGCGGCTTGAGGACTGTTGAAGAGTACTCAGGGTGGAATTGTGTTCCGATATACCATGTGTTGGCTGGCACCTCAACAATCTCTACAAGGTCGCTTTCTGGGTTTATACCAACGCTGTCCATTCCTGCTGCTTCAAATTCAGCTTTGAAGTCGTTATTATATTCATAGCGGTGGCGGTGACGCTCGATAATAGTGTCTTTGCCGTAAGCCGCATGTGTCAATGTTCCATTTTTCACATCGCACTGATAGCCTCCGAGTCGCATTGTGCCACCCATGTGTGTGATGTTTTTCTGCTCCTCCATGATGTCGATGACATTGTGAGTTGTTGTCTCGTCCATCTCTCGTGAGTTGGCGTCAGCATATCCGAGGACATTTCGTGCGAACTCTATCACCATCATTTGCATACCAAGACAGATGCCAAATGTCGGTTTGTCATTCTCACGGCAGTATTTTGCTGCAATAATCTTGCCTTCTATGCCTCTTTGTCCGAATCCTGGGCAGATGACGATGCCTGCCATGTCTTTGAGCTGTTCATCGACATTCTCCTCTGTGAGTTTCTCGGAGTTGATGAAGTGGCTCTTGACTTTGTAGCCGTTGTATGTGCCTGCGTGCTGCAATGACTCGAGTATTGACTTGTAGGCGTCCTGCAAGTCGTACTTGCCGACAAGGCCGATGTGGAGCACCTCTGTGGCTTTGTTTCTGAGGTCGAGGAACTCTCTCCAAGGTCCGAGGGATGGAGTAGGGCCTATTGCCATGTTGAGCTTGCGGAGTATGGCGATGTCTAATGCCTGCTCCTGCATTTTGACTGGCACTTCGTATATGCTTGGCATGTCAACCGACTGAACAACGCAGTCGCGATCGACATTGCAGAATGAGGCAACTTTCATCTTCAAGTTTGTTGACAGGTCGCGCTCAGCACGGAGAACGATGATGTCTGGCTGGATGCCGAGGCTCTGAAGTTCTTTGACCGAATGCTGTGTAGGCTTTGTCTTCAGCTCTCCTGCTGCGGCAAGGTATGGCACGTATGTGAGATGTATGCACACCGCCTTGTTCCCAAGCTCCCACTTCAGCTGTCGGATAGCCTCAAGGAATGGCAGACCTTCGATGTCGCCCACAGTGCCTCCTATCTCTGTTATCACAAAGTCGTAATTGCCCTGACGCCCGAGGATGAGCATGTTGCGCTTTATCTCGTCTGTGATATGTGGCACGACTTGTATGGTCTTTCCGAGGTAGTCGCCTCGGCGCTCCTTGTCGATGACACTCTGGTAGATGCGACCAGTTGTGATGTTGTTGGCGCGTGTGGTCTGAATACCTGTGAAACGCTCATAATGACCGAGGTCAAGATCTGTCTCAACGCCGTCGATTGTGACATAGCATTCGCCGTGCTCATAAGGATTGAGCGTTCCTGGGTCGATATTGATGTAAGGGTCAAATTTCTGAATTGTAATGTTGTATCCTCTTGCCTGAAGTAACTTTCCTATAGAAGAGGAGATAATCCCTTTACCCAATGAACTGGCTACGCCGCCAGTCACAAAAATGTACCTTGTGTCTGCCATAATTTGTGTTGTGTTTTATGTAAAAATCGTGCAAAATTACAAAAAAATATAAATTCGTCCAAAATAATAATATAAATATTATCTTTTTGTATTACTTTTGTAATTAAATAATAAATCATGCAAGTTTCGGTTTGGTGGTTTAGAAGTTTAGTGGTTTGGTTACTGCCGGGTGATGCCTTCAACCAGATAATAGCTCAAAGCACAATGACAGCATAGCCGAATAAGCCTCAGCGCTACTGTACGACCTGCAACTGTGCAATACAGAATGATATCTCATTTAACTAAACAAAATAATCATTATTCTTTTTGAATAAGACAATTGGTATGAAAACGAAATTATTACTTCTATTTACGCTGTTTGTGTTTGCCTTGGGTGTAAGCGCAAAGAAATATCCAGAGATTAAGTTTG
>JAKSLL010000032.1 GCA_024401215.1 Bacteroidaceae bacterium | reverse complement strand
AGGCTATAAATTCCAAACTTAGTTTGTATCTCAATATTTTTCAGATTCTTATTTGCCCCTTAAAGTCTTTTACAATTCGGCTGCACAGCTTCCCTGCCCTCCCTGTGAGGGAGGGGGTGCCATAACTACTCAGCGATATAATTTTTAAACAAAGATTCAACCAAATTCCACCAAATTAGAGCCTTTGGCTCTGGGAATTCACATACAAGAACAACAAAACTGCCAAATTTTGGTTGAATTTGGTTGAATCCTTGTTTGAAAAAGGCATTCGCTGAGAAGTTTCCCAAAAATTATAATTTGTTAATTAATTTGATAATTCGTGTTCAAATAATATCCATGAATAATTCAGGTAAAACAATTCGTTGTGTAGTCATTCCGTGTTGTCCGTACAGAACAGACAATCTCTGAGGTCTTGTCCGAACAGGGAATGAACGTAACCTGGTTGTTGCGAATCACTTCCACTGCAAGAAATCCACCTCGACTATACGAAGTTCATTCTTGACCTTGTCGCCATCCTTTGCTTTGAACAGGTCGAGTTCGTTGGCTACAGGCTGGGCAAGTTCTGTAATCTGTCCGAACGCATCTTCGCTGATAGCTGCGCCCTTGAGTTTGATGAGTATCTGCTTTGCAAAGGCAGGCTTATTCATGTTGAGATGGACATAGCCAAGAGACTGAGGAGTCTTACCCTGCCATACCAGAGTTGTATCAGCAAAAATCTCAAGAGGATAAGAACGCTGACGCCAGCCAGTGAGTTTCATGCATACTTCATCCACACGAACAGGCTCAGCAAAGTCATATCTCACCCATGCGGTGCTTGCCTTGCCATCATTCTTCCATTCGGTGTCTTCGCTGTCATCAATGGACTTCTGCGCATCCTGCTGATTACAGCCTGCCACGACGGCAGAAGGATGAAGCGTAGTTTTTATGTCAGCGTATGATGGAACAGAAGGAGTTTCGCCATTAGCAAAATTGCAATATATTATTTCACCTCCCATACAAGCAGGAGTCAGGGCAGGTATGTCGAGAGTGCCCGACTTGACAGCCAAATCTCCCTCAACAGTATAATGTATCTTTGCTAAAGATGAATACGAAATATTCCCCTCCTCATATTCCACACTTCTCACCAAAGCACGGTTTATGCCACACTCTACAGGCAAATCGAGTGAGCGGATGCAGTTTGGATTCTTCTCCCACTCTTCACGATACTTCACACTGTCACGATGTGCTATTCCGCCTATCCAGTCGACAGGACCTTCGACAGAGAAATGAACCATATTGTTGGCGAGCGGACAGCGATTGCCATCCTTATCAACAACTTCAAACTCGATGAGTCCCATATCAGCACCATCAACGACAAGCTCATCGTTAGGATGAATGAACTTGATGTTAAGATGATGAGGCTTGCCCGCAGTCTTCAGTTCATAGCGGCTGAGCTCCCTGTCTTGTTCGTCATACGACACAGCGACAAGCGTGCCTGGCTCATACTTGACAGAGTCGAAAGTATGAAGGAAATGATAGTCGATCTTCTCCTTTCCCACCTCTTTGTCATTGAGGAAAAGACGGACATGAGGAGCATCGCTTACCACATAGACAGGTTTTGAGAAAGCAGCACTCGCTCGGTCTGTCATGTGTTCATAATTCCAATGCCCTATGATATAAGTGAGACTCTTCTCTGGTGTAACCCAACCACTCCACATCACCTGATGTGCATAGAAGGCATCCTTAGGAATACGCATCGCATCTACCACACCCGAGGTGCGATAGTTGCTTTCGCCACGGTTATGGGTATTGGTGTCGGAGAAGACAATCTTCACGCCACCATCGCTGATGCGGTCACCCGTACCTGGGCGTTCCATCCAGTAGTCATACCAGCGGCGAACCATCTCAATGGCAAACTGGTCATTATTCTGATTATAGGCTGAAGCATCGGCATTGCGATAGAGAGGTCCATCACCTTGCTTGTGAATCTTGCCTCCCTCTCCTACTGGAGACCAGTCATCCCAATATCTGCGAAGAGCCTCATCACGGCAATACTCCATTGCCCAGACAGGTTTTGTGGCAGACTTATTGATATACAGCATCTCACCGCCATATTCTGCTGACGTGTCATTGTTAAGCATCTCACGCGAACCAATGGCACGACCTCCATAAGGGTCATACTCGTCACGTATAGCCTTCATCTCAAGCATGTGTCCTTCGCTGATGCCCTTGTTGCCACATTCATAGAAGAGGATAGAAGGATTGTTGCGATTGTAGATGATAGCATCGCGCATGAGTTCGACTCTCTGCTCCCAGTGGCGGCCAGTCACATCCTTCTCCGCATCACCAGCAGGCATAGCCTGGATAAGGCCGACACGGTCGCATGACTCGATATCCTGTTTCCATGGACACACATGCATCCAACGCACGAGATTACCTCCCGACTCCACCATCAGTCTGTTGCTATAGTCCGACAGCCATGCAGGAACAGACATACCCACTCCCGGCCACTCATTGCTAGTGCGTTGAGCATAGCCATGCATCATTATGGTGCGGTCGTTGAGACGAGTCTGACCGTTTTCGTATGATGTCTTTCGGAAACCTGTAGTAGTAACGACTCTGTCTATTTCATCGAAAGAAACTATCGATTTGCCTACAGGAACAACCTGTGTTATGACTTCATAAAGGAATCCATATCCCCATGACCAGAAATGCAAGTCATCAACACGCTTCTCCGCGGAGAGTATTGCTGTCTCTCCCTTTCCTATCGTGTATTCAGAAGAAGAGAACTCTGCCACGCCAAGTCCACTTTCTTTCTCAATGATAGTAACTTCATAGACAACTTTCTGCTCCTTGCCTGTTTCATTCCTCACCTGCGATTCTGCATGCACCGTTGCGCTATGTCCATTGATATCAAAGTCTTTGGCATAGACATAAACACCTGTCGTTCCGAGCGAACTGTAAAGGGGGAGAGTCTGATAGAGCTTAGGCTTCACATGCAAGCGCACATTCTTAGGCAATCCGCCATAGTTAGCATTGAAATTTTTGTTATTCCATTGGAACGAAGCAGGACTGAGCTGGTTGTTTGGCAGGTTATTGCCATCCTTCACGACTTCGCCATTAGCAGATACTCCCCTCTCTTTGTATGCCCAATCATTGTCAGTCAAAACTTCAAGGACATTATACTTCCCTATATTTAAATAAGGTGTAAGGTCGAAGCCAAAAGCCATAACACCATTCTGATGGATGCCGAGATATTTCCCGTTCAACCACACTTCCGCACTCTGCCTTGCACCTTCAAACTCGATGAAGACCTTCTGTCCCTTCCATTCTTTTGGTGCGAGGAAACGCTTAGTGTAACGAACCGTATCATCTGGCAACTCTTCAATAGGCACAAGGAAAGCATACTCTTCATTCCACGCACGAGGCAGAGTGACAGATTTTGTCTCACCCCTATAAACATAACTCCAGTCACGATTGAAGTCACGAACATACGCATTAGCGTATAGCGTACAACACAATACAAATAAATATAAGATATGTCTTTTCATCTCAAACTTATTTTTCAATCATTCTACACAAGTCTCTTTTGCCATTTTTAAGCAAACATCAGCTGCGACCTGCAAGAAGTCATCACTTCGCGATATACACTTTAACACCATCAACAATATAGATGCCAGACTTCCTGACAACATCTACCTTTCTGCCCGACAGATCGAAAACCACCTTTCCCTCATTGTCAGTTAAGTTCACTTTCTTTATTGCTGTAGCATCAGCCTTGATGGTTATTACACCTTCGGATGCCAAACGTGAGGTGTCCCAGAGATAACCTGCTTTTGGTCTTTCAGGAAGAACTGTCACTTGTCCAGAGACTGTGCGCTTGCCAGAGCCTTTGATGACAACAAACTCTGCATCATCAGGGATTTCTGCTGTTGAAGTAGAACGCATGTCTACGACCAAATCCTTCAATGTGGATGCGCCATTGATAGTTACGGCATCACAAGAAACGGTAGTCTTCGTAGCCTTATAGTTTACGACAAGCTGCGCTATCTGCCATGTGCCTGTGCCGAGAGTGCCTGTACCGGTGAGAGTGCCAATCTTATGGGTATAAGAGGTTTCGCTACCCGAACCAGCCTTGTAGCCTGCCGCATACGCACCTTCATCAAGCTTGAGAGTCGCCTTGCTGAAGTTCATCGCCTGAGCGAAGCGGCAGTTGCTTGTTGTCACTTCGTAGATGCCCTCGAACTTGCTCACATCGGTAAACACATCACCACGAACGTATGGGAAATCAATCTTATATGTGCCTTCGCCAAGCAGCGAACCACGGATGGCGCATCGTCTTCCCGCATGGAAGGTAAGAGTCTTGCCCTTGTCGATGGTTGTGGCATTCTGATAGGTAGGAACAGCACTTGTCGAGTTGTTGTCAAAGATGGCGATAGTAGCATTTCCTGTCACATGGAGAGGTGATGTTGCTTTGCCAAAAGATGTGTTCCATGCCCCCATAGCAAGAGTGCCTGCCTGAAGGATCGTCTCTGCCCATGAGTTTGCGCCAGCATAAGTGATGTTGAGCTGTCCGCCGCCAGTTTTCAAAAGGGTGCCTTTACCCATGATAACACCTTTGAGCGAAGTGGTGCCATTAGCAATCTGCAAGGTTGCTGTATCGTTAAGCTGGATGCCACGGTTTGTAGCCGTATTTGAGTTGTTCACTATAAGTGTAGCCTTGCCTATCTGGAAGTTTGAAGCTTCAGCACTTGCTGCACCAATAGACGAAGGGACACCAGCGTCTGCAAGCTCCTTCACGGTCACCGTACCGCTGTTGATGATTGTCTTGCCCTTGTAATCGCTCTTCACCGCATTGAGGACAACCTTTCCTTCTCCTGAAACAATCACGTCACCCTTTCCTGATATGCCGCCATTACCCTGGAGAGTGATGGTTTTAGTGTCGTTGACGAATGTCACAGAACCTACTGGCATGAGTTCATCGACTGTGACGGTAGCGAATCTTGCATCATCATTGAAGACTATGCCATCACCTGCCACAAACGATGTAGATTCGCTGTTGAGAGTGAAGTTTTCTGTCTGATAATCCCAATTCTTAGTATTTGTTCCTGCCCAGACAACTCCTTCTGACGCCTCGCGCTGACCATTGACAACAAGACTGACAACTTTGTCCTTATTGACGATGTTATATGAAAGGCCAAGTAGCCCTCTCACCGCAAAGTTGCTTTCACTTCCCGAAAATGCACCCGTATATTCAATGAGCTTGTATGAACCTTCCTTTATGTCCAATGCGTTGATGGTGAAAGTGGTGCTCTTTGTTACCGTCAAGTCGCCATTCACCTTCAAGTAAGCGCCATTATCAATATTTATTTCGATGAAAGTCTTCTTGTCAATCTTGAGACCATTATTGAAAGTGAGTGTCTTGGCAGGCATGATTCTTCCGCCTTCGTAGTTGAGCGCTCCTTCAAAAACGATGTCATTTACTGTACCCGAACCCGCCAATGTGCCACGGGCACGGAGATCTAAAGTACCCAATATCTCACCATTGACTTCGAGTGTACCTTCGGAGATGACGGTCTTGCCTGTTGATGTGTTGCTACCATTAACGACGAGAGTACCCTGCTGTGATTTCCAGAGGTTTGCACCACCACCAAGACTTTCAAGTGTCAAGGTCTGCCCCTTTACTGGCATTGCATAGACATTCTTCATTCCGCTGCGAGGAGTGATGGCTGCATTGCCAAGAGAGATGCCAAACACGTCATTCTCTTCATCTGCCACCATACAAGGAGGGAGCTGAGGACGAGGCATGTCATAACCGAGATAGAAGCCTGGATTAGGAGTCTGGTAATATCCACGTGTCGTGCAGTCTCCACGATAATGAGGGTCTTCCTGAAGGCAATAGATATTGTCAACTGCCGTAGTGTAATCTGTTGTGAGACCTACTATGCCCTGACATACACCATCTATCTCACGAATGACAATGAGTTCCTCGCGCCAGTCACCGATGATGTCCCCCCAGAACTTGCCACGTTTTCCGTAGCTGGTCTTGAGTTGATAACCAGACTCCTTAGCAGGTTCAATAAGGCGACCACCTCCATAATCCTGGAAATAGAAATTGTAATGCGAGTCGGAAGTCTGGAGTATCTCACGGTCAAGCTGACCATCCCACCACATACCTTCGGTTGGATACACATTAACAAGCCCCTCTATCTTGTCACCTTTTGCGTCATAAACGCCTTCCATCGTTGACCACATCTCCCATCCGATGTGGTTCTTATCGACATCCATGCATTCACCTCGTCCAACATCGCCCACAGCACTAAGATACCATTTCTTGATAGGCTCGCCAGTACCTGCATCATAGAGTATCTGCCCAAGCATGTCTCCAGCATTCTGCTGAATAGCAAAGCACTCAAGTCCAGGGCGTTCAGGGTCAATATCACTTATGCGGTGGCGGTCGCCATGTGCTATCTTTGCGTTGTAAAGAGTCGAACCGTCTTGATCCATCGCGTATTCTCCCGAGAGCATCTCATCACAACCATCACCATCCACATCAGCAATACGAATCTGATGGAACACCACTCCACCAGTCTTCTTGCTGAAGAGAAGCTTCCACTCTCCGTCAACGTAAGCAAAAGCCACATTTCGATAATAATGTGTATTGCCGTCTGCCGAGCGTGAATGAAACTCGCCCACGATGGCAGGATGCACTCCGTCATGATAGAAGATGCCCACATGCCCCTCGTGCTTATTGTATTCCTCGCCCATAAGCGCAGCTTTATTTGTGCGGTTGTAAGCCTCGTCGTAAGCAAACTCAGCAGATGCTTTTTCTGCCCCTGTGAGACCATCAATTACTGTCATATAACGAGGCGGATTCTTTGCCGACTGAGTGTCGTAATCGATAATTCCGTCAGCGTCTGTGTCGGCAGTTTCTTTTCCAAGAAGATATTTGCCCCAGGTACCTTTCTCGGCATCCCAAAGACGTGTGCCGTCGGAAGTTTGGACAATAAGCTCTCCATATCCATCGCAATCTATGTCATAAGCACAGAGATTGTCGTTCTGTCCGTCGCAAGGTTTCTCGTTCACTCCAAGATCTACATTCCACAGGAAAGTGCCATCTGCAAGATATCCTTCTATGTAATAATTGCGTGAGCCATCCACAGGACAGCGGTCCACCACATAGTCCATCTCGCCATCACCATTGAGGTCGCACGGCCAGACAAATTTTGTTGTGTATTTTTTCTTTGCAAGTGGTGACTTGTCAAATCTTATCTCCATATATATATTGCGCAAACTCTGACTTTTGAAGAGGAAGGGTTTAGAAATATCACCCTCAGCCACATCTGCCCCATCTGTTGAAAGCATAGAGACAGCAACTTCGCTGTTAAGTGGAATACGGCTTGTAGTTGTCTTGTAGTTGGTATTATTCAAAGGGTCGGCATTGAGTTTTGAAAATTCCGTTTCCCCCTTTTTTCTTATATAGATATTCCACATCGCATCTTCTGGCTCTTGAGCCAATCGACGCCAAGTTACAGTTACGTTTGTTCCACTCTGAACAGCAACGACTCCACGACCAAGCTTTTGCTGAATGCGCTGAGCATTCATAGGCAAAACCATGAAGGCGAAGACTAAAATAAATAAAAAGGAAATAGACTTCTTCATATAATAATTGTTTTTGTTTTCTTGAATTCCGGTTGCAAAGTTACGCACTAAAACTTGCCTCCAGCACGTCAATTCATACGTTTATCATGGACTTTTGTACACATTTCGTATGGAATTTCATTCAAAACAGGCATTTTTGCTTGGAAACATGCGAGAAAAACTGTTTATTTGCAACATGAGCAACAGAATCATCCATATAATCACGCTGCTTGCATCTCTTGCTTTTCCCCTATCGGCGAATGCTGATACAGAGTTCCAATTGATGCAGCTAACCACTGCCGACGGTCTTGCAAACAATACCGTCCGACACATAATGCAAGACACAAACGGCAGAATATGGATTTGCACTTCCAACGGCTTGAGCCTCTATGATGGCACAGAGTTTAAGAATTTCCATCCTCTGCGAGACAAAAACACTATAAGCCTCAACGACCAACGCACAAAACAAGCGCACGAGTCAGATGGGATGCTATGGATTCAAACAGCAAGAAACTATTCATGCTACGACCTCAAGAAAGACTGCTTCATAGACTTCGAGAACAAGAAAATAAAAATACCGACATTCCCAAAACTCAACACGCAAGAGATAAAAGACAGACAAGGACGAACATGGAAGGTAACGGAAAATGACGGTTTATACATTTTCAATAATCACACAGGCGAAACAGAGCATTTCACCACAACTTCAAAAAACAATCCTCTCCCAACAAACGCCCTCAAATGCATATACCAGGACAATGAGGGAACAATCTGGATAGGCACAGACAATCTTGGCATCTCACAAATCAAAGTAGTACAGAACGATGGCGTGAAGTATATGTTTGAGGGGGAAAACATACGACTACTTGCAAACATCGGAAATGATAAAATATCTGTAGGCAACAGAAATGGAGAAGTTCGCATCTATGACCATTCATTCACCACACTCTTGTCGTCTGTACAAAGAGTCAAAAACACATATTGCGCAATGCTCGACAAAGACGGAAATCTTTGGGAGGGCACCAAAGGTGATGGCCTTTACATAAACGGAGCACAAGCGCAAGATTCACTCTTTCGAGAAATATACACCATGCTGCAAGACAAAAATGGCAGAATATGGATTGGCACATTTGGCGAAGGTCTGGTCCACAACGGCAAGGCATATTTCACAGAAGACTATAGCAGCAAGCGCATCCGTAAAATCATAAGTGACAGGACAGGCAACCTCTGGGTTGCCACGAGCAATGGTGTTTACGCATTCAGCCCATCAAGAATCATTGCCAATCATAAAGATTACACACACCTGTGCACCGAAAACGACATACTTTACAGCAACGAAATCCGTACAATATTCAGAGATTCAAATGACAATATATATATAGCAGAAACAGGCGAAGGCTTTGCTATGCTTCCAAGCTCATACCTCAACACTAAAGATTCAAAGACTATCACTCACTACACAACAAGTGACAGTCTAATAAATAATATGGTACAGAGTTTTGCAGAAGACAAGGATGGCTTCATCTGGATTTCCACAGAATTTGGCATATCAAAGTTCAGCCCCTCAAAAAAGACATTTACGAACTATTTCTTCTCGAAGAACATGCTAAACAATGTCTATAATGAGAACTGTGGCATTTCCCTTCCTGACGGGCGCATCGCCTTCGGCACAAACAATGGACTCATCATAATCACGCCTTCCGTATATAACCAAGGAGAGAAGAACACACAAATATCTGCTGACGACATCACCGTCAACGGTCAGCCAGTGAAGCGAGGCATCATCTATGTTGTCAGCAAATGGTGGAAATCACCTTGGGCTATCATCATCTACATTGCTATCATCATCGCTGCTGTACTTATTTGGCGAAGGATAAGGAGAAACAACAACCGCTTTCATAAGACAATCAAGGAACTCAACATCAAGAAAGACAAACTCATAGCCGAAAAGGAAGTGATAATTGCCGAGAAGGAGGAGATAATCGCCGAAAAGGAAGAGATAAAAGAACACTACAGCACGGAAGTTAAGATACGACGTGATGCAGAGAATAATGCTTTCAAAGAAGAGTTTATCAACAAACTTGAAACGATAGCAAACAGGGAAATGAGTAATTCTGAATTCTCAGCTGACGACTTTGCAGAGCAGATGGGCATGGGAAGAACCGTCTTTTTCAATAAGACAAAAAGCATCACAGGCTATTCGCCTAAAGAGTACCTAAAACTCAAGCGCATAAAGAAAGCCGCCGAACTCATATCCACAACCACAATGAGCATCGGAGAGATTGCCATCATCGTGGGCATCGACGACCCACTCTACTTCTCTCGCGTTTTTAAACAAGAATACGGGATGTCACCAACAGAATGGAGGACGCACAGCACAACAGCATAATAAAAAGAAACCGCCAATGACTTACGACACAGAGTGTCAATCTTGTCTTTATGAACAAAAAATAATACCGAATCCAAGTTCGGTATTACTAAATTACAATTTTCACTCATAATATTTCCATAAAACAAGAAAGAAAATTATCTTTGCACTATTGAACACATTAAGTAACTTAACTCCATTATACCCCTATGAATTCTGTCAGACAGATATATTCTATTAAAAGAATATCCTCTCTTCTCATCATGTTACTGCTGTCATTACAGACATTTGCGCAACAGATAAAAAAAACAGACATTATCGGTGTTTGGGAAACTGTAGAAGCTAAGAGCATTCATGGCAACTTCTTCGGCAAATCTTTCACCATCGAACCAGAATATGTTGAAGGCGAGGAATCTTTATCTTTTGCCACTTATATAGACGGTTCTTTCTTCATATGGTCAAATATAGGATCATCTAAAGCTAAAGGCACATTCACTTTCGATGGAAATAAAATCTATGCTGACACACCAATAGGGTCATTTAATATTTACATCAAATTTCTTTCGCCAGATAGAATCATCGCAAGGTTTGATTTATTAATCATATCTATTGAATCCGAGATGGTCAAGACTTCTGGTGCTTATGAAGGTCCTGACAACTGCGAAAGTTTCTATAATGAGGGAGAAACAGAGAAAGACAGTTTCCCATGGCTGCCAGTAATTGGCGGTGGCGCATTAGTTGCCATCGGAGTAGGCATTGCTGTAGGGGTAGGTGCAGCAGGAGGAGGTGCGGCAGGAGCTGGAGCAGCAGGAGCAACACCAACACCACCGATTGCTCCAGCACCACAGCCTGTACCACCAGCACCACAGCATCCAATGCAGTTTCCACCTCAACCACCTACGCCAATTCCAACTCCACCTCCAGCACCTCAGCCTACCCCTCCACAGCCTCCTACACTAATGCCAAACCCAGCAGAAGAAGCGGCTAAGAAAGCAGCAGAGGAGGCAGCAAGGAAGGCTGCTGAAGAAGCGGCTGCAAAGAAAGCGGCAGAAGAAGCAGCAAGGAAGGCGGCGGAAGAAGCGGCAGCAAAGAAAGCGGCAGAAGAAGCAGCAAGAAAAGCGGCGGAAGAAGCGGCTAAACAGGAAAAATACCTTGATGGTTTAAGAAATAAATACGGCTTGCCCAAAAATGCCACTCTTGAAGACATCAAAAATCATGTAAGAGGCAACATTAAGGAAGCATTGAAGGATCTGGATGCAGCAAATGCCGAATCATTCAAAATGGATATACTTGTCAAAGGTGCAACAGCTACACAAATAGCAATAGACACCACAATGGACATAGCTGGCAAGGCAACAGGCCCCGCAGGAAGAGTTTTGGCAGGCACCTACACAACGATTAAGAACTTTGCAGGAGAATGCACAGATGCAAGCCTCAATGGCAAGTCCTTGAAAGATGCCATGAAAAAAGCCGGCATAAACTCTGTAGTAGAAATCACTCAGAGCAATATGGGTTCAATAGGATGGAAAGCTGCTGCTAATGTCATGGGTGACGCTGTCAAAGGAGGAGCTGGAGCCTACATTGACGGCAAAGATGGTTTGGATATTGTTCAAGAGACACTCAAAGGAGCATCGTCAGGTGCAGTTAAGACCATTATTGACGCAAAGATTAGCGATAGCACTAAGGTTGCTACCGCTATTAAAGATTCCAAGACAAAATTCGAAAAGGGTTTGGATGTAGCAGATGATTTGTTCAATAGCGGAGACATAAGCGAAAAAACACGCAATGCCCTCTACGACATTGCACTTAGGAATCACGAGACCACAAAAACGGCAATCGGCACTGCGACAGATGCGACAACAGGTTTGCTACAAGGCGGAGTGGGCACATTATACTAATAGTTAAAATCAAGAAGGAAACTGCACATGAAACTCTACAAGACTATAATCGAAGCAACAATTGAAGCAGCACGAACATGTTCGGAATGGAAACTTACCAATGGAGATGCCACTTACAATGTTGAAGAAATAGAAGAAATAGCAGGTATATACGATGTCGCTTCGCCTAATGTAAGTGAAGCCACTTATTATTGTGTTTTCCCTGATGGAGAAATAGATGTTGTCAATACAGAGACAAAAATTTATTCGCCAATATTCATTCCATCCAATCAGTCTCAGCCATCCATCCCAGAATCCATAACGAGCGAATCACCAAGTGACGATCAAATTCGATTCTGTACTAATTGTGGTTCACCCGTAACTCCAGATGCTTTGTTTTGTGATAACTGCGGCACGAGGGTTCGATGAAGTTTTATATGTAGGTCATTGTGTGTGCTACTTCTCAAACATGTGATATTTATGCATTCTCTTAATCCATTCGTTGTAGCGTTTGCGGTCGTTTTCCTTATTTAGGATTTTCCTTTCCTCTTTCTTTTTAATTTCTTCAAGTTTCTTTTTCGCATCTTTCACATGCTCACCTTCAGGGTACATCTTTATGTAGCGCTTGTATGTATCATAGCTGTGTAGCAGAGTGACTTGCTCCCAAGCCTTTTCTTCTGTGTCCCACAATTCGGCAGTTTTCGCCCATCGAAATTCGTCGTATCGCTCCTCGCCGTCTCTGTGCAGCACTTCTGGTGTCTTCACCAAAAAATCCGACCACCCTTGTTCTGTGTTTGTCTTGCATGCCACCTCATACAGGCTGTCGCTTTTGTGCGTGACAATGGCGAGTGCTTCATCTGTGAATCTGTTGCCTGGATGATTTTCATAAAAGGAATACAGGTCGAGGATTGTACGTCGTCTGTAGATTTTCAGCAGAAGAAAAAGGGCGTCATCGCGGTCACGCTCCAGCTTTGCCACATTCGCCACCTCTTCAAGTGCCTGCACGCTCATTTTTGCAATGTCGGGGTTTTGCACTTTATGGTCATATACACTTTCTTCCGCTTGTCTTATACGAAAAATATCTTCTGAGAATATTATACCGACAACGGTGATGGCAAGCACAACCACAGCAATGATACATATCATCACTGTCTTTCTTGTGCCCTCGTCTGTGCCTTTCTTTTCTCTTTTATGGCATTCTCTTCGTGTCATATATATTCTATGAATAAAGTGAAACTAATTCCGTAAGTAGGTGATCAAAATTAGTTTTATAATAGAATATATCTATTAAGAACACACCTACAAGGATGAACATACAAATAATTATGATTACCTACTTATGTCAATAAAAAAGCTATTGATGCGCAACATGATGGTATCTCATAAGATTAAAGTTCTAATCGAAAAGTTCATGCAGCACATCTAAAGATTTCAGTTCAGGAAACATCGGTACATGCAGGCGGTAATAAGTGTTAAGCACTGTGAGCATTCGCATCCTGGCTGCACGCGAGAAACGGAAAAGATGCATGGTGGAGTAATTCATACGAAAAAGAATTGGAAGATAGTGTGCCTCATCAGGTTTAAGGTAATGAGAATGCTGTGGCACACTATGAGTGTATGTCCCTGCAAGCAAGTCAAAATAACTGCCAGAATCCTCCATATTGGGATAGATGCCGATGAAACGGCTGAGATGCATGATGAATACAAGGTGGAAATTAGCCACAGCATGCATATCTGAAGACATGTCAAGCCACTGGAAAGAGGACTGGAGATAAATAAACAACGGTTCGTTGACCTTCTCTTCCCTCAATGCTGCGTTAAGAAATTCAGCAAGAAAAAGACAAAGGGATGACTTGACAGGTGAATAAGGCGTGTCACAATAGCTATAATACTGACGGACATCTAAGGGACGAGGAAGGTGAGACGCCCCAGGTCGAATGTCGGACTCAAACTCAACCATCGCCAATGGCTGCCAAAGCGACATGGTACGCATGGTGCGTTTCGTATGCCCCACCTTTGTGATGAATGACATACGACCATGACTGTCGGTAAAAGTATCAACAATCAAGGAGGTATCACCATATTTTATCGTTCTCAAAACTATTGCACGTATCTTCTGTAGCATAAACAGGTCATCAATGTCTATTTAAGTATGTTCCATAACCATCTGAAAGAGTAGATGGAACATCCGTTCTCATAAGTTAAACCTTGTGAAATGAGCCACAAAAGTACGAAATTCTCTACGCCTAAAGAAAAAAAGTTAAAATAATTTTGCCAAATTAAGAAAAGTTGCTACCTTTGCACTCGCAAATTAAGGCCGAGGCAATAATTTGCTCGGAGAATATCTCCAAAGGCTGGTCCATTCGTCTATCGGTTAGGACGAGAGATTTTCATTCTCTAAAGAGGAGTTCGACTCTCCTATGGACTACAAAGCAGGATGAAAAATCCTATTTCAACATTCAGAAAGGAAGATGGGTGCGAGGTCACCAAGCCATACCACATCGAACTTCCAAATTTTAATTATTAATCAGACAGCATTTCTACGCAAAGGCTGTCAAACAAAAAACAAAGAAAATGGCAAATCACAAGTCATGTCTCAAGCGCATCCGTCAGAACGAGAAGCGCAGACTCCACAACCGCTACTACGCTAAGACAATGCGTAACTATCTCCGTGACCTTCGTAACACAAAGGACAAGGCAACAGCTCAGGAGATGTTCCCAAAGCTCCAGAAGATGCTCGACAAGCTTGCTAAGCAGAACATCATTCACTGGAAGAAGGCTGCAAACCTCAAGTCAGGTGCTGCTAAGCTTATCGCTAAGCTCGGATAAGGAATAGTTTGCGGTGTGATAATCACAAACGTGAAGAATAACGGCTGAACATTACGTTCAGCCGTTTTTTATTTGTGAACTTTTGATCACTGCCCCCTTTGTTTGAGGTTTCACTAAAACACGACAACACACATAGGGATTTTTTAACGTCTAGCATGGGCCACAATGCAGACTATTTCCCCGCATATCACTTCAAATTGCCGTAGGCACCAACCTGATTCCACACCCAGCAAAGCCCCACCCAAAAAAAATCACTTACAAGCCACTCCTATGATGATTTTCTTTTGATTTTGTTTGTTCGTCTTGTTTTTTTTCCTTAACTTTGTAGCATAAAAATCAAGAACAAAAAATGGATGAAAATATAAATATAGCGGAGAATTATTCCGCCAATAACATTCAGGTGCTTGAAGGCTTAGAAGCCGTTAGAAAACGCCCTGCAATGTACATCGGAGACATCAGCGAAAAGGGATTGCACCACCTCGTATATGAGACGGTGGACAACTCTATCGATGAGGCATTAGCAGGATTTTGTACCCACATAGAAGTTACTATCAACGAAGATAATTCCATCACAGTCCAAGACAATGGACGAGGCATCCCTGTTGACATGCACGAAAAAGAGCATAGAAGCGCTCTTGAAGTCGTAATGACTGTGCTTCACGCAGGAGGTAAGTTCGACAAAGGTTCATACAAGGTGTCCGGAGGTCTGCACGGTGTGGGTGTGAGCTGTGTGAACGCTCTCTCAACACACATGACTTCACAGGTGTTCCGCGACGGAAAAATCTATCAGCAGGAATACTCATGCGGAAAGCCTCTCTACAGCGTAAAGGTTGTAGGTGAGACCGAACTTAGAGGAACACGTCAGCAATTCTGGCCTGATGGCAGCATATTCATCACGACAACATACAAGTACGACATCCTCGCAAACCGCATGCGTGAGCTCGCTTACCTTAACGCTGGCATCACCATCACTCTTACAGACTTACGCCTCGACGTAAACGCCTTAGCTGGCATAGAAGGTGTGAGAAAAGAGGTGTTCTACTCACAAGGAGGCTTGAAGGATTTCGTCCGTTATATTGACTCAACAAGAACATGCCTCTTTGATGATGTAATATACCTTAACACAGAGAAGAATGAGACTCCAATAGAGGTAGCCATAATGTACAACACCTCATACGGAGAGAACCTTCACTCATACGTCAACAACATCAACACCATAGAGGGTGGAACACACCTCCAGGGTTTCCGCACAGCACTTACTCGCGTACTGAAGAAGTATGCCGACGACAATAAAATAACCGAGAAACTTGAAAAGCAGAAGATCGAAATAAGCGGAGAGGACTTCCGCGAGGGTCTTACTGCAGTAATCTCTGTAAAGGTTGCAGAGCCTCAGTTTGAAGGTCAGACAAAGACTAAGCTCGGCAACAGTGAGGTCGCAGGTGCTGTACAGCAAGCAGTAGGCGAAGCTTTGTCTTTCTACCTTGAAGAGCATCCAAAGGAAGCAAAGATGATCATCGACAAGGTTGTGCTTGCCGCAGAAGCTCGTGTAGCAGCACGTACTGCACGCGAGAAAGTACAGAGAAAGAATCCTATGACTGGAGGAGGCCTTCCTGGCAAGCTTGCTGACTGTTCAGACAAGGACGCAGCAAACTGCGAGATGTTCATCGTCGAGGGAGACTCTGCAGGCGGTTCTGCTAAGCAGGGACGCGACCGACACTTCCAGGCAATCCTTCCAATCCGCGGTAAGATTTTCAACGTGGAACGTGTAAAATGGCATCAAGCATTTGAACACGAGGAGGTAAACAATATCTTCCAAGCTTTGGGTGTGAAATTCGGTCTTAACCCAGAGGACCAGAAAGAAGCAAGTTATGATAAACTCAGATATTACAAGACAATTATCATGACCGATGCCGACGTCGATGGTTCACACATCGACACACTCTTGATGACATTGTTCTTCCGCTTCATGCCGCAGCTCATACGCGACGGGCGACTATATATCGCTACTCCACCACTCTACAAGTGCACAAAGGGAAAGATAAGCGAATATTGCTATGATGAAATGGCACGTCAGCGCTTCATCGACACTTACGGCGAAGGACAGGAAGACAAGATAAAAATCCAGCGTTACAAAGGTCTTGGTGAGATGAACCCAGAGCAGTTGTGGGAAACAACCATGAACCCAGAAACACGCCTCCTGAAGCAAGTAACAATAGAGGATGCAGCAGAAGCTGACTACACATTCTCTATGCTTATGGGAGAGGATGTTGCTCCTCGCCGAGAATTTATCGAGCGAAACGCTACTTATGCTAATATAGACGCATAATCCACTAAACATAAATGTTTTAGTGGCACAAGAATAAATATTTCATTCAATTCTTACATATATTCTCGTGCCGACCAAAAAGAAGTGATTTCTAACCGAGTCGGCACACTTTTTACTTAATTTCTCAAACACCCGAAAGAGAAAGAAAACAAATGGGGAGCGTAGAGACGCTCCCCATTTATATTATACTAAAGTGCAGATTTATAAGAACCTTGATACAGACACATTCGCTTCGCTCGGAGTTAAAGAGATGATAGACTGTCGGACATTTGTCACTTTAACATCTCTTTAACAACCCTTTAACTACACAACAAGTGAAGCATGCAAAACTGTATTATGTATATCAATATTATTAGAATACAATAGCAGAAACATTCTCTGTTCCAGTCTTACTTGCGTTCTCTGTCATCTGACGATGAGTTTCCTTTGAACGCTTATAAGTAGGAGATGTCTCTATCATGCTGATAAGATCATCATCATCAAGGTCTTCTTCTCTGAAGATATAACTATAGATTGGACGCTTGATATTTCGGCGATTCTTCTCTGGACCATAGATGCGCTCACGGCGAGTAGCCCTTTCTGCTGCTGCCTCTATTTCTTCAGCATCTCTTTGCTGCTGCTCCTGTCCACGAGCGACAAGACGATTGCTCATTTCTGTAGAGTCGATATCTTCAACACCGAAGCCTGTTGCAAGGATGGTAATCTTGACTTGATCTGTAAGAGATGGGTCAACTGAAAGACCCCATTTTGTCTCTACATCTTCAGTCTTAATCTTCTCCATAAATTCATGCACCTCATTCATCTCATCCATCATGAGTGCAGAATTAGCATCATCTCCATTCTCACCAGGGAAAGAAATTCGAAGAAGAATCTTATTAGCTCTATAGATATCATTGTTGTTGAGAAGAGGTGAATTAAGAGCATCATTAATGCCCTTTGTTACACGATTCTCACCAACACCATAGCCTGTACTCATAATAGCCACGCCACCATCCTTGAGGACTGTGCTAACATCATTAAAGTCGAGGTTAATGATACCATGCATAGTTATGATTTCTGCGATGGAACGAGCAGCATTACAGAGAGTATCATCAGCTTTAGCAAACGCCTTAATGACGGTGAAATCCTGATAGATTTCACGGAGACGCTCATTATTAATAACTAAGAGAGCATCAACATTCTTACTCATCTCCTCTACTCCATCAAGAGCCTGGTCTATCTTCTTATTACCCTCCCAACGGAAAGGTATTGTGACGATTCCGACAGTAAGAATTCCCATATCCTTAGCAGTCTTTGCAATGAGTGGAGCGGCACCTGTACCTGTTCCACCACCCATACCTGCAGTAATAAACGCCATCTTTGTGCCATCAGACAGCATAGCTTTAACAGCATCAATAGACTCTTCAGTAGCTTTGCGGGCTCTCTCTGGTCGGTTTCCAGCACCAAGACCTTCACTACCAAGTTGAATCTTCTCAGGCACTGGAGAATCCTGAAGCGCCTTGTTGTCAGTATTGCACACTACAAATGTAACATCATGGATACCATCGTTATACATGTGATTAACAGCATTACTACCGCCACCACCGACACCAATCACCTTTATGATGCTTGTAGATCCTTGTGCGAAATTGAAATTAAATTCTTCTGGCATATCTTATTAAAACTTTTTCCAAATTAACAAATAGCAGTTAAAACTTAGTTGTTGTCTTCATTTACAATATCAGAGATTGCTCGCTTGAAGCGTTCCCATGTACTATTCTCCTTATTTGTAGTCACAACTTTTTCGCTAAGCTCTTCAACTGCCTGCTTGAGTTTTTCGGCGAGTTCAGAACCTTCTTTGAGACTCTGCTTAAACTTATCCTTTCCTTCAAGAGCCTTATAAGCCTTGTCATATTTTTCGCCTAATGTTTCGTCCAAGATAGTGTCAGCCATAGACTTAGCGTCACGACGAACTTCCTTGTCACGACCATATCTCTCAAGTTCTTTAATCTTATTCTGAACCTTGTCGTATGAATTACGGATATTCTGCTTAACAGCATCAAACTCGGTAGCCTTAAGTGCTTCTTCCTTAAGCTGAGCTTCCATCTCTTCCTGACGCTTACGTCGTTCTTCATCTTTCTGCTGCTGTTCAAACAAATCATTACCACTTGCAGCTGTCACACCTCCACCACAAGGTATGGTGCCTGAAAGCAAGAGAGAGAGGAGAGAGATAGACTCTGCACTTTCAATAACAATAGGACCAGCATTTGATGTCTTGACAACAGTCTGATTCACCTTCTTAGCGACACGTACCTTCTCGATCTTAGTGACGTTAGTAAATGCCTTTACTATATTCTTCATATTGCTGCCGCCTCCTGTGAGAACGATACCAGCAAGAAGTTTTCCGCTATAGTTTGAATTGACAATCTGCTGACCTACGTTTGCCACAATCTCAGCAATACGAGCTTCAATCACACTCTTCAAAAGAGCCACATCAAGCTGTCGACCATCACCTGTGCTGTATGTCAAGCTTTCCATCTCATCCGTTTCCTCATCTTGACATGCATTACCGAATTTCAACTTCACGTCTTCTGTCTCTGCATCCTCAATCTGAAGAGTTGCAAGGTCCTTATTTATATTGCTGCTTCCAAGTGGAATGGTAACAAGATATCTTACTATATTATTCTTATAAACAACAAGTGTCGTTGTCTCCGCTCCTAAATCCACAAGAGCGCAGCCAGAACGCTTCTCTGCATCTGTAAGAACATTATTAGCAAGCTGAAGAGGAGATATCAGCTCATCAGCGATTTTCAAATTAGTATTAGCAAATACTGTGCTCACATTTGCGCGAAGTTTCTGTTTAGCAATGACATCAAGAAACTCGCCTTCGATGTTTGTACCCATAACGCCTACAGGCTCTGCAATAGAACTTGAGTCAACAGTATACTCTTGAGGGAAATTCTCAAGAACCTCATAATCGCTATATGGTATTTCATAACTTTCCTGGCGTATTGCATCGATAGCCTCAGTTGTTATATAGCTCTGAGTCAAAAGATTGCGCTTGATGACACACTTATATGAACGAACAGACTGTCCTCCAAGACCAACGTAAGCATACTTTATCTTAGTCTTAAGCGTAGTTTCAAGCTTAGCGATAATATTGTTTACACTTTGATAGGTCTTTTCTATATTATACACAACTCCACGCTTAATGCATCCGAGAGATTTCTCTTCAGCATAAGCGAGAATCTGCATAGTCCCATCTTTCTTTTTTCCAGCGACTCCTGAGATCTTTGACGACCCCAATTCAATCGCTACTATGAAATCATTATCCATATATATTCAGTTTTTTCTTCTATTCAGTTAATTAAATCTTCAGTAGCTATTTCGCAGCCCTCTTTGTGCAGATTATCTGATTTGCGTATTCAAGATTTATCTTTGAATACTTGTTCCAACCCACAGTCCCCATACCTTTATCGTAGAATATCCTGAGGCGGTGGAGTTTCTTCTGATAATCATCTAATGTGCCTAAATACACAATCTGTTCACCAACACGAGGAACAAGTCTCACAACATGTTCACCCTTTCTTCCCTTTGTGACATATATCTGCTCTATCTGATTATTCCAAAATTCATCATTTTGAAGAAACAAGCCAAAATCTGCCAATGTCGAACTTGCATACTTCTCATCAATGTACCCTGATGCTGTCACAAGATTGCTGACATAATTGCCGCCCTGTATTATCTTACCCTTAGAATCAACAAAATATCCATCTTTATCGTTAGGGACAACAAACATAACTGGCACACGCTGTTCAATCTTTATGCATAACTTGCCATTTGATGTCTTGTAGCAATCCACATTAGAGACAAGCTCATTCTTTGATATTGCATCTTCAATCTTCTGCGTGTTAACAGAGCTCATAAGCTGCCCTTTAGGATACAGCTTAGCCTTCTTCAATATATTCTCAATATCTTTCTCATCCAGGAATTTCTTGTCAGCTTCTTGATCAACGACGAGTTCAACAGACTGGCAGATTAGTGTTCCATCATCATGCGTCGTAAAAATCATTGCATATACCACATACGCCAACAACCCCAAAAATATAAGAGATATAAGTCCAACTTTTACTATTTTTCCCGCCTTCACCTTTTTCTTAATTTTATTTAGAGAGTATTTCCGTTATCTGAGGCACATAATTCTCTATATCCCCTGCCCCCAATGAGACAATCACATCAAATTCGCGTTTCTTGACAACATCAAGGATGTCCTCCTTGTGAATAAGATGTTTCTCTATGCCAGGACGCAGATTGTCATAAATAATCTGGCTTGTCACACCTGGAATCGGAAGTTCCCTTGCAGGATAGATATCACAAAGATAAACAGCGTCAAGCAATGACAATGCATCTGCAAACTCCTTATAGAAGTCACGAGTACGCGTGTATAAATGTGGCTGGAAAATAGCAGCAATCTTTTTATCTTGATACAGCTCGCGAATAGACTTCACGCTCTGCTCTATCTCGTTTGGGTGGTGAGCATAATCGCTGAGGAATACCACGTCATCTCTTTTAACCTTAAAATCGAAACGTCTGTCAACACCCCCAAAAGTCTTCATACCCTCCTTAATCTCATCTTCTGTCACACCATTGAGAATGGCGAGCGCCATAGCAGCTATTCCGTTATCGATATTGATGCTAACAGGAACACCAAGATTTATGTCTCTTATCACACCATTCGGATAGACGAAGTCAAATACAATCTCTCCTCCACCTATGCGGATATTCTCAGCATGGAAATCTCCTTCCGTACGTGAATACTCATAAACCTTCACTCCATCCTGAACATCTGCCTTCATCTCCAACCCCTTATGTATGATCAGCGCACCACCTGGCTGGATGAGTGAAGTGTATTTTCGGAAACTCTCAAGATACGCTTCTTTTGTTCCATAAATGTCAAGATGGTCAGGGTCAGTAGCCGTTATGACTGTCATATATGGCCTCAACCAATGGAAAGAGCGGTCAAACTCATCTGCCTCAATGACTACAAAATCGCTATCAGACAGGATGTAATTAGTTCCATAATTCTTTGATATACCACCAAGAAAGGCATTGCAATCCACGCTGCTCTGGTGTAGCAAGTGCGCAGCCATTGTAGATGTTGTCGTCTTTCCATGGGTACCTGCCACGCATAGTCCCTTATGAGATTGAGTGAGAAAGCCTAACACTTGAGCTCTCTTCTGGATATCAAATCCGTTCTCACGGAAATAAACCATCTCCTTATGCTCTGCAGGTATTGCAGGAGTATAAACTATCAGAGTGGTCTCTTTATCTTTGAAACAAGCATCTATGGCATCAACATTCTCCTCATAATGAATTTTCGCCCCCTCTTCAATCAACTTCTCTGTAAGTTCACTTGGTGTCTTGTCATATCCTCCCACATTATATCCCTGTGCAAGGAAATAACGCACCAAAGCACTCATACCGATGCCACCGGCGCCAACAAAATATACAGACTTTACCATTTGTTCGAATTCTTAATGTTCAATTATACTTATTCATCAATTATCATGCCCCTCAACAGCACCCCAACTTATCACTTTATCCTTTATCTCTCAACTTCACATATTCGCAAGCTTGTACACTTCTTTAGCTATAATGTCAGCTGAATCATGAAAAGCAAGCTTCGCAACATTTTCGCTCAGAGCCTTAAGCTTCGAGTCATCAGATACAGTCTTGATGGCTATATCCACAAGTACATCTTTTGCATCCTTGTCAGCAACAAAAATTGCGGCATCTTTTGTTGAGAGAGCAAGCGCATTCTTTGTTTGATGATCCTCCGCCACATTAGGAGAAGGGACAAGTATGCATGGCTTTGCAAGAAGACAAAGTTCAGAAATAGAACTTGCACCGGCTCGGCTTACAACAACATCTGACGCAGCATAAGCCTTGTCCATGCTGCTGATGAAGTCCATCACCTTAAGGTTGTCCACTGGCGCATGCTTCTTCAGCTCTTCAGCAATGCTATCGCTGTAATATTTTCCTGTCTGCCAGATAAACTGCACATCGCTGTTTCTTATCTCATCAAGATGGGTGAGAACACTCTCGTTCACCGTCTTGGCGCCAAGGCTTCCTCCAATGATGAGCACAGTCTTCTTGTCGGCAGCCAATCCGAAGCTCATGCGAGCATCCTGCTTTGAGATTGTAGATTCAAGAAGGTTCTGGCGAACAGGATTGCCAGTCATCACAATCTTCTCGGCAGGGAAGAAACGCTCCATGCCGCTGTATGCGACACAAACCTTGCTCGCTTTCTTCGCCAGCGACTTGTTGGTAACGCCTGCATAGGAGTTCTGCTCCTGAATGAGACAAGGCACACCCATTGAGTAGGCTGCATTGAGAGTAGGCGCAGAAGCATAGCCACCAACACCGACAGCAACATGAGGCTTGAAATCGCGAATTATCCTCTTCACTTGATTCTTGCTTTTCAAGAAATCAATCATCACACCAATATTCTTTGGACTCCACAATGGGCGAACAAGACCGCGCACAGGCAGACCTTCAATCTTATAGCCCGCAGCAGGAACTCGCTGCATCTCCATACGACCGATAGCACCCACAAACAGTATTTCTGCTTCTGGATGTTGCTTTTTAATCGCGTTAGCAATAGAAACAGCAGGAAAGATATGACCACCTGTTCCACCACCACTAACAATCACTCGCAAAGGTTCGTTTTTTCCCATTTTTTTCTTTCAGCCTTTATTGCATTTATTATTTTAATGAGCAAAAATACAAATTATTAACGAATTTATAAAACAATTATAAATAAATCGTTTAGAGCAGGGCGAATTTTCCGAAATTACCCTCCGTATTTGTCATTATGACATCGCACCATCTGTATAATACTCACTCGTTTCCCCATCAGGTACAGCTTCAACAATTGGCGCATTTTCTGCCTTCTTTTCAGCATATCTGCTGACGCTGAGAATGACTCCAACATAGAAACTTGTTATTATGATGGATGTACCTCCCTTGCTGATAAGCGGCAGTGTCTGTCCTGTGACTGGGAACAAGCCTACAGCGACACACATATTGACGAATGCTTGCAGCACCATCATTATTCCGAAGCCAAGCACAAGGTAAGCCGGGAAGAACGACTGACATTGTTGGGCTATTCTGCCGGCGCGTATTAGCAAGGCGAGATACAGGAATGCCACAAAAGCAGCGCCAAACACTCCCATCTCCTCAACAATAATAGCATAGATGAAGTCTGACTCCGCATGCTGCAAGAAGTCACGCTCTACAGAGTTGCCTGGGCCAAGGCCTATCACATTGCTGTTGGCAACAGCAACATTTGCATAGGTGGATTGAGAATTCTTATCGTCGAGCAGTATCTGGATATCACTCTTTGACTGTTTCTTAGCATCTTCTTTCTCGTCGCTAACGAACTTACGCATAAGTCTGTGCTTCACAGTTACAACACGCTTACATCCAGGTATCTCCTGAAGAGCGTTATCTGGCACGATGAGCGCCAATGAAGCAAATATCAGACCAATACCCACTAACGCTCCAATGCCTTTCAGCAGCAAATCTGTAGGCACATGTCCTATGAACATCATAACAACCACGACAAGGAAAAGCATCATTGCCGTTGAGACATTATCAAGGAAGATGAGTCCGCATATAATCATCGCACTTCCGCCAACAATGGCAAAGGCTAAATATCTCTTGCCTTTGATTGCTCCAACCACCTTACGCTTCTGACCATGCACAAATTCCTCACGCTCTGTCTGAGTCTTTGCGAGCACTACTGCTGTAGCCATGAGCAATGCAGCTTTCGCCACTTCTGATGGTTGAAAACTTATTGAACCTATGCTCACCCAGCGATGAGTCTCATTGATGTCGCTACCACCGCCAAACACTGCTGTGTACAGCAAGAGTATGAGTGCGACAGGAAGCAGCACAAATGGGAAAAGCATGAAATACTTACATGGCACACGATGGATAAACAATATCAGTCCAAGCCCCACAGCCAGGAATATAGCCTGACTTAACATTGGACCCCAGTGATGTCCACCATCAAAAATCAATCGACTTGAGGCGCTATACACCTCAACAAGTGAAATCATACAAAGGAAAAAGTATATCATCCATACTCCTTTGTCGCCTTTAAACAGATTTCCCTTAAATAAATCTGACACAATTCTTCCCATAGTTTTTCATTTCAATTCTTAACAATTCTTAATTCGGATTCGGTATTTGGCGTGTTGATATTAGACTTACAATATATTCTCTTCTAACACACACAATATAGGAAAGCAGAAGGTCAAAACCTTCATTGTCAACAAGAAGCTGTACGACGACTTTTCTTTTGACCTCCTGCTTGTAAATAGGTCTTTGATAGGTATTACAAGTTCTTCACGCATTCCTTGAACTGCTCACCTCTGTCCTCCATATTCTTAAAGAGGTCAAAGCTTGCGCAACAAGGACTCAAAAGAACCGTACTTCCTGGTTTTGCCATCTTAAAGCACTCATCGACGCAGTCTTTCATGCTCTTCACGTCTGCGATAGGAATGCCAAAGTTGTCGAACGCTGCGTGCAGTTTGGTGTTATCCACACCCATGAAGACAAGACCAATACATTTCTCCTTCACAAGGTCAAAGATTTCGGAATAGTCATTCCCCTTATCTTTTCCTCCGAGAATCAACACGGTTGGAGTGCGCATGCTGTCAAGTGCATACCAGCAAGCATTCACGTTTGTCGCCTTCGAATCGTTGATAAATTCAACACCGCGCACTCTGCCAGCCTTCTCAAGTCGATGCTCCACTCCCTCGAAAGTCTTCAAGCCTTCACGAATCTGTTCATTGCTCACACCTGCAAGATCAGCTGTGATGCCTGCAGCAAGTGAGTTATAAAGGTTATGCTTTCCACGAAGGGCAAGTTCTTCTTGCTCCATGTTGAACGGCGTTGGCTGCTCGATGATATACTCATCACGCTCAACATATCCTATCACGCTGTCACTCTTGAACTCGCTGAAAGGGCAAAGCTTAGCTTTTATGTTATACTTCTTCAACTCCTCCGCTACTATTGGATCATCATTCCAGAACACAAAGGCATCATTCTCTGTCTGATTCTGTATGATTCGCATCTTTGAGTCAACATAGTTCTGCATCTTGAAGTCATAACGGTCAAGGTGGTCAGGAGTGATGTTCATCAAAACTGCTATGTCCGCCTTGAAGTCATACATATTGTCGAGCTGGAAGCTGCTGAGCTCTATGACATAATAGTCAAAGTTCTGCTCTGCCACCTGCAAGGCAAGGCTGCTGCCGATGTTGCCAGCAAGTCCCACATTATATCCTGCATTTTTCAAGATATGGTAGATGAGGGATGTTGTTGTTGTCTTACCGTTACTACCTGTGATACATATCATCTTGGCATTAGTATAGCGTCCTGCAAACTCTATCTCCGAGATGATAGGAATGTTCCTCTCTTTCAGTTTCATTATCATAGGAGCATTCTCAGGAATACCTGGGCTCTTGATAACTTCATCCGCGTTAAGGATGAGAGATTCAGTATGCTTTCCCTCCTCCCATACTATCTCATGCTCATTAAGAAGATTCTTGTATCTATCCTTAATGGCAGACATGTCACTCACAAAAACATCAAACCCCTTCTTCTTCGCCAACACTGCAGCTCCTGCTCCGCTCTCTGCTGCACCGAGAACAACTATTCGTTTCATATCGTATTATTTTTCTTTTTTCTTTCTTAACAATTCAGCAATGTAACTTAGGAAGTCCTTTTTACTATCGCTTACGTTTCTGCTATTATCTAACCTTCAATGTTATTATTGTGATTGCCGCAAGAAGTATTGTCACAATCCAGAATCTTGTAGTAATCATCGATTCAAAAAGCAGGCCATCTGGCTTCTTAATGATATACTTGACACCAGGCTCCATCCTATGTCGATAATGGTCATGGAATGGGGCGCGCTTGAACACTCTCCATTTCTCGCCCTTCTTATTTCCTTTCTTAGCATAAGCCACCTGAATCATCACGGAGACACTTTCCATAAGGAAGATTCCGCAAAGTATAGGCAGCAGCAGCTCCTTGTGTATGATAACCGCAGTTACAGCTATCACTCCTCCGATAGCAAGACTTCCTGTGTCGCCCATGAACACCTTCGCCGGATAGGCATTATACCAGAGGAATCCGACAAGAGCGCCAACAAAGGCGCAAAGAAAGACAACCACCTCCTGCGAGCCTGGTATATACATTACATTCAGATAAGAAGCAAATTGTATATGTCCGCTCACATAGGCAAGTATGCCAAGCGTGACTCCTATTATCGCGGAGTTCCCCGCACACATGCCATCCATTCCATCATTCAGATTTGCTCCGTTTGACACAGCAGAAATGACGAATGTTGTCACAAGTACGAACAGCACCCATCCACATGCACGCTGAGTCTTGCCGTTAGGGATGAAGCTGAACACTTCATAATAGTCGAAGTTGTTATTCTTAAAGAATGGCACCGTTGTGACTGTGCTTTTTCTTTCCTCACTCTTATGATACACTTCTGTCTTGTCACCTATCTCCCTGCTTACATTCTCTCTCACAACAGTATCGGGGCTGAGCCAAAGGGTGAGTCCGATGACGATGCCAAACACAAACTGTCCAATCATCTTCCACCTTGGAGCCAAACCGTCTTTGTTGCCGCCAAGCTTAATCTTGTCATCAAGAAATCCGAGGAATCCAAAGAAGAGAATTGTCACTATAAGCAATATCATATAGACATTGCTGAGTTTTCCAAAAAGCAATGCAGGAAGAACAACCGCAGCAAGTATCACCACACCTCCCATAGAAGGCACACCTTTCTTCTGCACTCCATAAGGGTCGATAGATGCATCGCGCGCTTCTTCTATATGATTCTTCTTTCTCATATATTTGATAAAGAACTCACCTGCTACCATCGAGATGACGAGGGAGAGTATCAAAGCGAGCAAGGCTCGGAATGAGACATAGCTAAATACACCTGCACCAGGCATATCAATTTGATCAAGATATTTGAATAAATTGTATAACACTTTGAAAAACTATTTATTGTTGTTTTTTAATTCTCATTATTTATTATGACAAACAAAGGACACCCCTATCTTTTTAGAAACACGCTCTCACCTCTTCCTTGTCATCGAAGTGATGTTTCACGCCTTTCACAATCTGATAATCTTCATGACCCTTGCCAGCTATGAGGATAACATCTCCAGGCTGAGCCATCATACAAGCTGTCTTTATTGCCTGGCGGCGATCCACAATAGTGAGCACCGATGCAAGCTGCTCTTGAGTCAAACCTGCCTGCATGTCGTTGAGAATATCTTCTGGCTCTTCATTCCGTGGGTTATCACTTGTGAGTATCACCTTATCACTCTGCTTGACAGCCTCTTGAGCCATCAATGGACGCTTGCCCTTGTCACGATTTCCTCCACATCCGCACACGGTTATTATCTGTCCGCTCTTTCCTTCCATAACTCCATGGATAGCATTCAGAACATTCTCAAGTGCGTCAGGAGTGTGTGCGTAGTCAACAATTGCTGTATACCCTGATGGCGAACGAAGAGCTTCAAAGCGACCGTTCACAGGTTTCATAGCAGAAAGAGCAACAAGCACTTCCTCCTCCTGCTTGCCAAGCATGATTGCTGCGCCATACACAGCAAGAAGATTGCTGACATTGAATTTTCCTATAAACTGAACGCCAACCTCCTTTCCATTGATTTCAAGATACATGCCCTCAAAATGACATTCTATAATCTTCGCTTTGAAGTCAGCAGGACTCTGTACAGAGTATGTCTTCACCTGTGCCTTGGTGTTCTGCAACATCACCATACCATTCTTGTCATCGATATTTGTGATTGCAAAAGCATCCGCAGGGAGATTGTCAAAGAACAGTTTCTTCGCCTTGATATAGTTGTCGAATGTCTTATGGTAGTCAAGGTGATCACGTGTAATGTTCGTGAAAAGACCGCCAGCAAATGTGAGGCCGCCTATACGGTTCTGCACAATGCTATGGCTGCTCACTTCCATAAACGCATATTCACATCCTGCATCAACCATACGAGCGAGCAGCTTATTGAGCGTTATTGGGTCTGGAGTTGTATGCTCTGTTGGCACAGCCTCATCATCAACATAATTCACCACAGTGGAAAGCAAGCCTGCCTTATGTCCCATCTTACGGAACATATCATACAGAACGGTGGCAATAGTTGTCTTGCCATTGGTGCCTGTCACCCCTACGAGTCTGAGTTTGCTTGTCGGATTGCCATAGAATGTTGTGGCAATCTGACCTACCACCTGCTCAGAATTCTCTACTCTTATATATGTAACTTTCTCGTCAGCATCTTCAGGAACAGACTCACAAACAATAGCCACAGCTCCTTGCTCGACAGCCTTTCCTATATATGCGTGTCCATCAACTACGGTACCCTTCACAGCGATAAAGAGATGCCCTTCACCTACCATGCGTGAATCGATATTCACCCCTAATATTTCACGCTCCAAGTCGCCCTTAACTTCAAGAACGCTGAGCCCGCTTACGAGATTTTCAAGTTTCATAATCCGTTGTGTATTTTTGGTTTTTCCTTTTTCTAAAAAATGTATGAACATCAGTCAAGCACAAGCAATACCGTCTGCCCTTTCTTCGCCTTGGCTCCATAGGCTATGCTCTGTGATTTCACTTTGCCGCAGCCTTTCATCCTCACCTTCAAACCTCTCACGCCCATCAGATAGGCAGCGTCTCTTGCGCCCATCCCTATCACATTTGGCACGATTTCAGGAGTATCATTCATCTTCTCAAAGCTTACATATTCATCGCCAGTAAATGCTGAGCCCCATCGGACTCCTTCGGCAGAACTTGAAGCAATGCCAAGCTGGCTGAGCACATACTTTGCAGATACCACATCACCTTTCTTCACGTCTGGTACATATACTGAAAGTGAGTCTTTAGCACGGTTCAAGTCTGTAGTGATAATCTTCGAAGAAACGCGCTGTGCAATCTTTGAGAATACCACTCCGGCCTGTCCGCCACCTGATGCCACATAATATGAGTGACGTATAGCAACAATACAAGAATACTTCGGAGCGTCAGAAGGATAATAGCCACAGAAGCTTACGAGATGCTCTCTTGCTCCGCTGCCTTTACGGTATGACACCTGAGCTGTGCCTGTCTTTCCGCTCACATGGAAATATGGATTACCAGCCTTCTTTCCTGTGCCGTCTTTATCATTGACAACCTTTTCAAGAATCTCCTGTATATCTTTCAATGTCTGCGGTTTGCAAATCATCGGTTTGATGACTTCAACAGGAAACTCCTCTATCATCTCTCCATTCTTCTCTATGCCCTTGACAAAGCGCGGACGAACCATCTTTCCGCCGTTAGCAATGGCGTTGTAGAATGTGACGGTGCTGATAGGCGGAATCTGAGTCTCATAACCTATAGACATCCATGGGAGAGTTGTCTTTGACCAGTAGTGGACTGTATCGTTCGGCATACGAATCTTTGGATTTGCAGCACCGCTGAAAGGCAGGCCCAATGGCTGGCCGATGCCTATCCTGTGAAGTCCTTCAACAAACTTCTCAGGCTGAGAGTGATAATACTTGTCTATCAGCTTGCTCACACCGACATTTGACGAGTATTTCAGAATCTGTGTCACATCAATATCACCATAACCTCCACGAGTGGCCCAGTTATGGTCTTTCATGAGAGAGCCATACATCGGACACACACCACCACCCGTAGCAACAACATCGTGAGGCTTGATATAGCCGTCATCCATTCCCACCATGATGGAAGCTGTCTTGAAGGTTGAGCCTGGCTCCATCAACGATGCCAGGGCATAGTTTCTGGCTTCATAGTATTTACCGTCATCATATCGCTGCAGGTTTACTATGGCTTTCACGTCACCAGTCTTCACCTCCATAAGCACAACCACTCCCATCTCAGCCTCAAGCTCCACAAGCTTCTCCCTGAGAGCACTTTCGCAGATGTCCTGCATGCTCACATCTATCGTGCTCACAAGATCGTAGCCGTCAACAGGCTCCTGGTCGATGATATCAAGATATTTGTTGTGAACCTTCTTGCGATGCTTCCTGCCAGGCACTCCACGGAGATAGCTGTCGTATGCAAGTTCAAGACCAGAACGGGCAGAGTCCTTAGCGGCATACATCTCTCCGAGTGTTCGCTTGGCAAGTGAGCCGAAAGGCTTGTTGCGGTTATTACGCGGCACAAAACTCATGCCACTCTTATATCTATTCTTGAAACAGAAAATAGGGAGCTGCTTAAGTTCGTTGAACTGGATGAAGTTAAAAACTGTGTGAGGGTAAATCTCCCAATAGCGCTTACGTCCATTGAGCCCTTTCATCAGATGCTCCTTATACTCCTCCTTTGTGTGCTTGTCACAGATACGGGCAAGTCCGCTGCATATTGAATCCATATTGCTTATCCATAAGGAATCCTTCATCGCCAACTGCTCCTGATTGTATGCTTTTACCTTCTTGCCGCTTGCATCAATGGTGTCGTAGGTCTCAACACCAGAAACAAAGTCTATGAATATATTATAGTCAGGCAAGCTGCTCGCCATAAGCTGTCCGTCTGCAGAGTATATGTTGCCGCGGTTTTGTCTGAGCTCGGTAGTATCGCCGATACTCACCTTGCCGACTTCGCGCCACTTGTCACGCTCTACAGTTGCAGTTACAACAGTACGCACAATGATTGCGATCACCACTATTGCGGCAATCACAACCACTACTGTTATACGCTTGCTTATGTATTTCTTATCGAATTTCATAATGTTCAACCATTCATTTTCTTTTGCCTCTCAAAACCTGTCAAGCTATTCCGTCTTCACTTTATCAGCTGCCGCTGCTTTATTCTCCGCCCCATCCTGCTTGACCGCATCAACGCTTTGTTCGGCCGCCTCTTTATTTTGTTTTATTTCACCTTTCTTTTTATTCTTTTCTGCTGCTCTTGCGGCTTCTTCCGCCTCCGCCTCTTCACGGGCTTCCTGGTCAATATCACCAACTCCTATCGAATCCACAAGAACTTCTCTCGTCTGCTCTTCCCTGTCTTGCTCTCTATCAGAATTCACCATTATCAAGAATGGCGGAGTGACAGGGTTGTGCAGCATGCTATCTTTTGTTTCTGACAGCCTTCGTTCTATATTTGACTGCCTTGTCATGTTCATCAGTTCACTCGACTGCGTCAAGACATTGTATTTCACATCTTGCAGATGATGCCTCAGACTGTCGATTAAGATGATGTCCTGCTGACTGTCATACCTGTTTCCTGTGTAGATAATCATCAGGATTACACAGAACATAACGAAGAGCACCTGCTTCATGACAAACTTGCTCATCAAGAAATCTCCTCCGATGATTGACTTAAAGGATATCTCCCCCATGTCATCCTCGTCCGTGAATTTCTTCATCGCGGCAAGTGTCTCTTCGTCGTCGCTCCGTTGTTTTTTCTTTGTTTCTTCCCCTACTGAATCTGGAGGAGTCGTTTCGGTCAACTCTTCCTGCTGCTTAACATTTCCGATGTCGTTTTTTTCAGACATTTGCGTTTTCTACTTACGGCTTTTTTCAGCCTTCTTTAAATATAATAATGTGTAACTCACTTTACCGCCATTACAAGGCGTGGATTAAATTTTCTCTGCTATTCTTAGTTTTGCGCTTCTGCTTCGGGGGTTTCTCTCCATCTCCTCACCATCAGGCACTATCACCTGTCGGTTGACAAGGCGGAATGGAGTATTGATTTTTCCAAAGAAATCCTTATCTTCTTTACCCTCCACATTTCCTGTCTTCATGAGGTTCTTCACCATTCTGTCTTCGAGCGAATGATAAGTTATAACCACCAGTCGCCCTCCAGGTTTCAGCATGTGGGAGGCTTCTGTCAACATATCGCGAAGCGCGTCCATCTCATGATTCACCTCAATCCTCAGCGCCTGAAACACCTTCGCCATATCTTTCTTCTCTCTCTCGCTCTTGAAGAACGGCTTGACAATATCAAGGAAATCTGCTATCGTCTCAACTTTCTTCTGAGCCCTCGCCTTCACTATCGCGGCGGCTATCTTTCTGCTCTGCTTCAACTCTCCATAGAGGTAGAGGATGTCTGCCAGCTGCTTCTCGTCGTAGGTGTTCACCACATCTGCCGCAGTCTTGCCTGCCCTCTGATTCATTCTCATGTCGAGATTGCCATCAAAGCGGAAGGAGAATCCACGGTCGGAATCGTCGAAATGATGTGAACTCACTCCCAAGTCGGCAAGCAGTCCGTCTATCTGCTCCTCGCCATAGTAGCGGAGAAAGTTCTTCAGGAATCTGAAATTGCTACGCACGAATGTGAATTTATCCTTGTCGAAGCCCTCTGCATTTTTCTCCGCATCGGCATCCTGGTCGAAACTGTAAAGATGGCCATCAGCATCAAGTCTTGACAAAATCTCACGACTGTGGCCGCCACCTCCAAAGGTAACGTCAACGAAGACACCACCCTTCTCAATATTCAATCCATCAACGCTTTCCTTCAAAAGCACTGGTACATGATAAACCTGACTATCATTCATTGCCAAACAAACCTTCAAGATTACTACCAAGATCATCGCTCTGGCTCATCAAATCATCAAGAGCCTGCTTGCTCCAAATCTCTATTCTGTCATCCATGGCAAGGAATCTCACCTCACCCTCAATACCAGCATAAACAAGCTTCTTCTTCGACAGCAATATTCGTCCTTGACTGTCAAGTTCAGCAACCTCTGCATCAGCTATAAACTGTCGGAGAATCATCTGCTGTTTGCTGTTCCAAGGATTGAGATTAGACTTCAGATTATCGAGCTGACTATTCCACACCGACTCTGGATACAGCACAAGACACTTCTGAAAAATATCGTTGCGGATGATGAGCGTAAGCTCACCCTCTGCCTCGAGTATTTTTCTGAATGCTGCAGGAAGAAACACTCTGCCTTTAGCATCCGTCTTTGCTTGATAATCACCAATGAATCGCATTGTGTAGAATTAGTTATTTATTAGCTGTCCGATATCTCTGATTTTTTACTTTTCTAAAAGCTGTGCAAATATAGCGATTTCCCCCACAATTCCCCACTTTTTATTAAAAAAAATTATAAAAAGTTATTAACATCAGTGTTGATAAGTATTTATCTTGCTGATTTTCTTTATTTTCAATACAAAAACAAAAAGTGGGGGAAGTATCGAATTGCTATCCCCGAGTTTACAATTGTACACATCATCAACACCTGCCGCTTTTTAACTTTGTAAAAAGACGGGGAACTTCCTAACCTACATTATTCATCAATATGACAAATACAAGTTTTGCTCCACTTGTTACTTGCACCATGGGGGAGTTAGAGGGGACTTAACTATGCTGCTATTCAGTTCGGGTGAATAAAGTCAATCATGCCATGTGAATAACATCATTCATGCCGTGTGAATAATGTCATTCACACCTGCTGCATAGCAGCATTCACGCTTTGAGTGCATAGTGCTGGTGTAAGGTACTGATTGTATGGCTTGTTTGGTATAGATTGTTGGTGATACATCATTAGTTAACTAAACATTCCCATCCCTTTTAATTATTTTTATCAAGAAATAAGAGAAATAAGAGATTTTTATGCCAAATGCTTGTTTTTGAATTATATAGAAATTAGAGATGACGCTTCGCGTCCGTTGAGTCATGCTACGACAAGTAGCAATTCTCTACATTCCTAATTCATTCAGTAATGACAGGCTCTCTTATTTCTCTGAATTCTTGATAATAAATAAAATAATCGCCTTATAGAGATTTAAAAGGGTGGGAAACTTTAGTTAGTTAATACTGCTCAGGTTGACACTTGCTTTGAATGCGTACTGATTTAGTTGACAGTGCCCTGCGGTTAAAACTAAAAAAGTTGACACCTGCGGAAATGAATTTTGTGAATAACTCGTCACTCGTCACAATCAGCCTATAAATAACTGAAATACAAACCTTTAACACCGTGACGAGTCATTCGCGACTCGTCACACACTCGTCACACTCATATATCTCGGATTTACAGGCAGTTAAAGGCTGTTTGTGATGAGTGTTTTTAAAAAGACCCACCCCTGCCCTCCCTGTGAGGGAGGGGGTGCCATGCGGATGAGATGTGCAATGCCAGATGTCCCGAATTGAGGAGTCTTAGAGGGGGCCATGCACTACTGAGCGTAGCGGATAATAACCAATGTCGATACCTAACG
>JAKSLL010000031.1 GCA_024401215.1 Bacteroidaceae bacterium | reverse complement strand
ATTGGTTATTATCCGCTACGCTTAGTAGTGCATGGCCCCCTCTAAGACTCCTCAATTCGGGACATCTGGCATTGCACATCTCATCCGCATGGCACCCCCTCCCTCACAGGGAGGGCAGGGGTGGGTCTTTTTAAAAACACTCATCACTCGTCACAAACACCCTTTAACTTCTTGTAAATCACATCCGTATGAGTGTGACGAGTGTGTGACGAGTTGCAAATGACTCGTCACAGTGCTAAAGGTTTATATTTCAGTCGTTTACGGACGGATTGTGACGAGTGACGAGTTAGTTGCAAAATTCATTTCCGCAGGTGTCAACTTTTTTAGCGTTAACCGCAAGGCACTATCAACTAACTCAGTACGTATTCAAGGCAAGTGTCAACCTGAGCAGTATAAACTAATTATGTATCACCAACAATCTATACCATACAAGCCATACAATCAGTACCTTACACCAGCACTATGCACTCAAAGCGTGAATGCTGCTATGCAGCTGGTGTGAATGACATCATACACACGGCATGAATGACACTATTCACCCGAACAGAATGGCAGCATCTGCTTAGCATGAAAGTTTCGCCATATCAGGACATTGTACATCGAATGCACGGAATACATGAAAATGACTACACGAGGAGTATTTTTAAACAAAGCTCGGCGTAAGCCAATCGTTGTTTAAAATAAAAATCTCGGAGTTTTTGGTGTTTTCACCGTACAGTTTACAAGAATTTGGTTGAACCGAAGTTCCATAGTATTTTTGGAATGAAAAATGTTTCATTTGTTTGTACTTTTGTTGCATAGAAACAAAAATGTGCTACTAAGAAACAATATTTTTCAGTTATGAATGCATATTGCAATACTTTTGCAGTGTTTTAATGAAATAATAACAATCTTTATCAGTATTTTTTACAACAATGAAAAATCTTTCGAAAATCATTCCTGTGATGCTTTGCTTCTTTGCAATGGGTTTTGTTGACCTTGTAGGCATTGCCAGCAATTATGTGAAGGAAGACTTGGATTTGTCAGATTCGATGGCGAATATGTTTCCAAGTCTTGTGTTCTTCTGGTTTTTGATATTCTCTGTTCCTACAAGTATCTTAATGAATAAGATTGGACGCAAGAAAACCGTTGTATTGTCGTTGCTTGTTACAATAATATCTCTTTTGTTGCCAATCTTTGGAGAGTCATTTGAAATAATGCTTGTGTCATTCTCTCTTCTTGGCATTGGAAACGCATTGATGCAGACAAGTCTTAATCCGCTTGTAGCAACAGTTATGAAAGGGGGCAATCTTGCCAGCACACTTACTTTTGGACAGTTTGTTAAGGCGATAGCGTCTTTCATGGCTCCATATATTGCCATGTGGGGTGCTGAGGCTTCAATTCCAAGTTTTGGATTAGAGTGGAGAGTGCTCTTCCCTACATATATGATTATTGGTATGATGGCAACAGTCCTTCTATTCTCAACAAAGATTGAAGAAGAGAAAGCGGACAATAAGAATGAATCTATAGGTAAAGCATTTACCGATGCTGTGAAGCTGTTAGGAAATCCTCTTGTGCTCTTATGCTTTCTTGGCATTATGTGTCATGTGGGCATAGATGTAGGCACTAATACAACGGCGCCAAAGATATTGATGGAGCGTTTGGGTATGACATTGAATGAAGCAGCCTTTGCAACAAGTTTATATTTTATTTTCCGTACTATTGGATGCTTTACAGGCAGCATAATTCTGCAGAAAATAAGTAATCGAACCTTCCTGCTTATTTCAGTAATCCTCATGGTTCTTTCTATGGTGGGCATGTTTATTGGAACAGAAAAATGGATTCTTTATACAGCAATTGCACTTGTTGGTTATGGCAATTCAAATGTATTCTCCCTCTGTTTCGCAAAAGCTATGGATGCCGTGCCGGAAAAGCAGAATGAGGTGAGCGGATTGATGATTATGGGATTATTTGGCGGCACAATATTCCCATTGCTGATGGGATTTGCAAGCGATGCCATGGGACAGGCAGGAGCAGTTACTGTGATGGCTTGTGGTGTTGTTTATCTCTTCTTTTTCTGGATGAAAAAATAAGCAGTGTGTCTTATTAGTTGGCGGAATAGGCTGAAATCGTAAATGGTTTTGGCCTATTTTTGTTTTTCTTTTTTAATTTATACGGAAAAAAATGCAGGGTGGCTATTTTTTCTTTATATTTGTCAGTTATTTGTAGAAATATAAAGATTATGAAAAGAAACTTTTACGGCATTCTATCAATAGCAATTTGTATATTTGCTACTTTTATAGCTGGTTCGTGTAAAAAAGAGCAGCATAAGATTGTAGCTGTATCTCAATGCTCTATGGATGAATGGCGCAATCAGATGAACAAGGAGATGGAGCGCGAGGCGTTTTTTCATCGAGACCTTGAAGTGGAGATTCACTCTACGCCTGACAACACAAAACAGCAGATAAAAGATATAGAAGGTTTTGTCAAACGTAAGGTTGACGCAATCGTAGTTGCTCCTAACGAGTGGGAGCCTCTGCGTCCTGTCATAGAGAAGGCGTACGACCAAGGAATACCTGTTGTACTTATTGATAGAAAGATAAATAGTGAGAAATATACTGCTTTTGTAGGTGGTGATAATGTTGAGGTAGGCAGAAAAGCTGCTCACTATATTGTTGATTTATTGCCAGAAGGAGGTTCGATAGTGGAGATTGAGGGACTTGCAAGCAGCACATCTTCGCAAGAGAGAAAGCAAGGGTTGCATGAGGTGCTTGACTCTTTCCCTCAAATAAAAGTGGAGGCAGATATTGTGGCGAATTGGAGAAGAGAGGATGCTCATAAGATGATGGACAGTATTGGCAAAAACCTGGTTGACAAAAATATAGATATAGTTTTTGCTTATAATGACAGGATGGCTATCGGTGCGCATGAATGTCTTGAGAAACACTTGAAAAATGGTGACATCAAGATGGATAAGAAACCGCTGTTTATTGGTGTGGATGCTCTGCTTGATGACACATTGGGAATAGGTCGTGTGGAAGATGGCACTCTTGAGGCTTCTTTCCTCTATCAGACAGGTGGCGACAAAGCCATACATACCGTTGCTTGCATACTTGACGGTATGCCTTACGAAAGGGACCAGGTGTTTGAGACCAGCTTGGTGAATAAAGGAAATGTTCATCTGATGCGTATTCAGGCGAGCCATATAGGTGAGCAGGACAGCAAGATAGAATTTCTTAATGACAAGCTCGACAAGTTCTTTAAGGACTATAACGCACAGAAGCTTGTGATGTGGACCTTTATCATCATTGCTGTCCTTGCCTGCGGACTTCTTGCCGTTATCATGCGTCTTTTTGTTGTCAAGAACAAACTGAACAGCAAGTTGAGAAAGAAAAATGAATTGCTTCAGCAGCAGCGCGATGAGATTGCCAAACAGAAAGAGTTGGCAGAGAGGCAGCGCGATGAACTTGAGGCAGAGCGAGATAAGCGCATAGAAGCGCAGTTCACTGTGGATGAGAAGGAGGAGCTTGAAAAGGAGGCTGTGCAGGTCGAAGAAAGAGGGCTTGACACTCTTGAGAAGAAATTCCTTGAGAAATTTGAGAAGGTGATACAGAAAAATATACAGAATCCTGATGTGACAGTCGATGCTCTTGGCGCTGAGATGGGTCTCGGACGTGTGCAGCTCTATCGACGCATAAAAGGTCTGACGGGTAAATCACCTAATGAGGTGCTTCGAGAGACGCGTCTGGCAAAGGCGAGGGAGCTAATAAACAAAGGCGAACTGAATGTCTCGGAAATAGCTTATGACGTTGGTTTTTCAAGTCCTTCCTATTTTGCCAAATGCTATAAAGACCTTTATGGAGTGAATCCAACAGAGGCTCTGAAAAAGAAATAATAGAAATGTTGCAATCGTACACAAAAATGTTTCATTGAAACGAATTTGTGAGCGGTTGCAACAATTGTTTTTAATGAATATTATTGATTGACATAATTTTGCATAGTGAAATTATTATGCAAATCATGTTTCTTGAATCATTTTTCCGTTATGTTTATATGATTCAAAAACCGGAGAAAATAGATAAAATCAATAATAACATCATTACTAACAACAAAAACCAAAACAGAATGAAAGGAAAAATTTTGTTAGGAGCAATCCTCTTTTTGTTAAGCACGGTGATGGCGTTGGCTCAAGGAATGAAAGTCAGCGGCACGGTCGTTGATGAGTTCGGTGATCCACTCATGGCTGCCACTGTGCAAGAGACAGGTACTACCAATGGAGTAGTGACTGATATTGATGGTAAGTTCACCCTTACCATGCAGTCTAATAAGAATACACTCACATTTTCTTACGTGGGTTATAAGAAACTGGTACTTCAAGCTCAACAAACGATGAACATTCAGATGGAGGAGGATAACCTTCTTCAGGAGATGGTTGTTACTGGCTATACTGTTCAGCGCAAGGCTGACCTCACTGGTGCTGTGAGCGTGGTCAGCGTTGACGACATCGCCAAGCAGAACGAGAACAACCCAATCAAGGCTTTGCAGGGACGTGTGCCAGGCATGAATATCAGCGCTGATGGTAATCCTTCTGGTGCTGCAACTGTCCGCATCCGTGGTGTGGGAACACTCAACGACAATGACCCTCTTTACATTATTGATGGTGTGCCAACAAAGGCTGGCATGCACGAGCTCAATGGCAACGACATCGAGAGCATTCAGGTGTTGAAGGATGCCGCTTCAGCTTCTATCTACGGTTCGCGCGCTGCCAATGGTGTAATCATCATCACAACAAAGAAGGGCAAGGAAGGCAAGGTGAAGGTTGACTTCGACGCAAGCGTTGCCATGTCTTCATACGCTCACAAGATGAAGGTGCTCAACGCTGAGGAATGGGGACGTGCGTATTGGCAAGCTAATGTCAATGACGGTCTCAATCCAAATACAAACAATCTTGGCTATCACTTCAACTGGGGTTACGACAAGAACGGAAATCCTGCTCTCTACGGAATCACTATGAATAAGTATCTGGACGAGGCAGGCACAGTTCCTGCTGGCAACACTGATTGGTTCGACGAGAGCACTCGTACAGGTGTGATTCAGAATTATAATCTCAGTGTTAGCAATGGCAGCGAGCGTGGTAATTCATACATGTCACTTGGCTATTATAAGAATCTTGGTGTTATCAAGCATTCTGACTTTGAGCGTTTCTCTGCTCGTTTCAATGCAGACTATAAACTCGTTAAGGACATTGTGACAATAGGTGAGAATTTCACCCTCAACCGCACAAATGAGCTCCAGGCTCCAGGCGGTTTCCTTGGCAACGTGCTTCAGTTCAACCCTAACTATCCAATATATAATAATAAGGGCGAGTATGCCAACCTCACAGGCGGCTATGCTGACCGCGAGAACCCTCTCTCTGTTCTCACACGTAATGGTGACAACCGCTATACATACTGGCGTATGTTTGGCGATGTTCACGTCAACCTCGCTCTTTTCAAAGGATTTAACATCCGCTCTACTTACGGCATCGACTACTCGCAGAAGGAGCAGCGCATCTTCACTTATCCAATTGCTAATGGTAATGTGTCAAGTTCAACAAATGCTGTTGAAGCTAAGCAGGAGCACTGGATGAAATGGATGTGGAATGCTATCGCAACATACAATTTTGAAGTTGGTAAACACCGCGGTGATGCTATGCTCGGTGTGGAGACTAACCGTCAGGACGACATCTGGTTCTCGGGCAAGCGCTACGACTACGCAGTTCTCACTCCTGACTACATGTGGCCAAATGCTGGTGTTGGCGAAAGCGAAGCATACGGCGGTGGTGGTGGCTTCTCGCTCATGTCATACTTCGGCAAGGTTAACTATACTTACAATGAGAAGTACATGGGTAGCTTGACAGTACGCCGTGATGGCTCAAGTCGATTTGGCAAGAACAATAAGTATGGTACATTCCCGTCAGTCAGCGCAGGCTGGCGCATCAGCGAGGAAAATTTCCTTAGGGATAAGGTGAACTGGCTTGACAACCTCAAACTTCGTGCATCTTGGGGCCAGACAGGTAATCAGGAGATTTCTAATACAGCACGTTATACGCTCTATACCTCTAATTATGGCGAGGCAGGTTTCGGTGGTCAGTCATACGGTACTTCTTACGATATTCAGGGAACAAATGGCGGTCATACACTTGATAGTGGTTTCAAGCGCGATCAGCTTGGCAACGACGACATCAAGTGGGAGACAACAACTCAGACAAACCTTGGCTTCGACTTCGGTTTCTTGCGAAATGCTATCTATGGTAGCTTCGAGTTCTATGACAAACGCACTAAGGACATCCTCGTTTATATGCCAGGCATCGGAGTTATGGGTGAGGGCAGCTCAATGTGGATCAATGCTGGCGAGATGCTCAACCGAGGCGTTGAGTTCAACATCGGCTGGCGTGGCAGCAAGGGCGACTTCCAGTGGGATCTTGCTGGCAACATCGGCTCTAACCACAACGAAATCACTAAGATTCCTGAGACTATCGCTGCTAAGGGCACATTCGGCGGCAACGGTGTGAAGAGCGTAGTTGGTCACGCTATGGGTTCGCAGGCTGGCTATGTGTATGATGGCATCTTCAAGACTCAGGAGGAGGTTGACAACCATGCAGTTCAGGAAGGTGCAGGCGTTGGTCGTATGCGTTTCAAGGATCTCAACAAGGATGGTCGCATTACAGAGGCTGACCAACAGTGGATTTACAGTCCAACACCATCATTCACTTACGGCTTGAACATCTACCTCCAATATAAGAACTGGGACCTCACTATGTTCTGGCAGGGCGTGCAGGATGTTGATGTGATGACTTTCGACTACAAAACACAGACAGACCTCTGGGCTGGCGTCAATGTGCCAAACCTCAACAAGGGCGACCGTGTGCTCGACGCTTGGACACCAACAAACACAGGCTCTAAGATTCCTGCTCTCTCAACTTACGACAACAACAACGAGAAGCGCCTCTCTACATACTATGTTGAGGATGGCTCATTCATAAAGCTTCGTACAATCCAACTTGGATATAATGTACCTGATGCTGTAGCAAAGAAACTTTACATGCAGCGTTTGCGTTTCTATCTCTCAGCACAGAACTTGTTCACTATCAAGAGCAAGAGTTTCACTGGTGTAGATCCTGAAGTGCCAACATTTGGTTACCCAATTCCAATGAATGTCACATTCGGACTTAATGTTTCATTCTAATCAGTAATTCCAATTATGACAAAGCATATATTTTCAACAATACTTTTGGCAGGAGCTGCTCTCGTAGGTTTAAACAGCTGTTCAGATTTCCTTGAGGAGCAGGTGCCACAGGGCACGCTCACTGATGAGCAGGTAAAGGATCCTGCCTACATTGACAATATGGTGACTTCGGCTTACGCCATCTTCACCACAGCAGAAGATATCAACTCTTCTTTCTCACTCTGGAACTTCGACGTTCGTTCTGACGACGCATACAAGGGAGGTTCCAACACTTCAGACGGTGACGTGTTCCACCAGCTCGAAGTGGAGCAGGGCATCGACACTCGCGCCTGGAACATCAACGGCATCTGGGAGCGCTTCTACAACGCTATCTCTCGTGTGAACGCTGCAATCGTTTCAGTAGAGAAGTGCGATGACAGCTACACTCAGAAGCAGGCTCGTCTCGGCGAACTTCGTTTCCTCCGTGCATACGCTCATTTCCAGCTTAAGCGCCTGTTCAAGCAGATTCCTTTTGTTACTCGCACAGATTACACTTACGAGGAATATGGAAAGATCTCAAACACAGAGTTTACAAATGATGAAGGTTGGGCAAAGATTGCCGAAGACCTTGAGTTCGCTTACAATGCTCTCCCTGCAACTCAGGCAGACAAGGGTCGCCCAACAAAGGCTGCATGTGCTGCTTTCCTCGCTAAGGTTTATCTCTATAAGGCATACCGTCAGGACACAGAGCTTTCAAACAAGGTGACTTCAATCAACGAGGCAGACCTTCAGAAGGTGCTTGACTACACAGAGCCTTCTATCTATGCTGGCTACAGCCTTGAGAAGGACATCCACAACAACTTCCGTCCTGAAGAGCAGTATGAGAACGGTCCTGAGTCTCTCTGGGCTATTCAGTACTCACGCAACGACGGTTCTACTTACGGCAACCTCAACTGGTCATACGGTCTGATCGTGCCAAACATCTCAGAGGTTACTGATGGTGGTTGCGACTTCTACAAGCCTTCACAGAACCTTGTCAATGCATACCGCACAGATGGCAACGGTCTTCCATTGCTTAACGACTTCAACAAGAAGGACCTCGACTACAAAGCTGACAACACAGACCCACGTCTCTACCTCACAGTAGGTGTGACAGGTCTTCCATACATGTTCAACGAGAAGTTCATCATGGATCGCTCTGCAAGCTGGAGCCGCTCAGGTGGTCTCTACGGCTACAACGTCACTCTCAAGCAGAATGTCGATCCAGAGCTTATCGGTTCTTACCTCATTCACGGCTCATACTGGGCAAGCTCGATGAACCGCATCGTGTTCCGCTATGCCGACGTTATCCTTATGCGTGCAGAGGCATACGCACAGCAGGGCAAGACTGCAGAGGCTATCAAGGAGGTGAACAAGATTCGTGAGCGCGCTGCTGCTTCTACTCAGTCTATCGCTAACTATCCTAACAAGTATGGCGTGAAGTTCTACTGCAAGCCTTACACTGGCTCATACTCTAAAGATGAGGCAATGAAGATTGTGAAGATGGAGCGTCGTCTTGAATTTGCCATGGAGTCAGAGCGTTTCTTCGACCTTGTTCGCTGGGGCGATGCAGAACCTGTACTCAATAACTACTTCGCGTCGGAGAAGGAGAAGTGCACTATCTACAACGAGGCAAGCTTTACAGCCGACAAGAACGAGTATCTCCCTATTCCATTCGAGCAGATGAGTGCAGCAAATGGCAATTATAAGCAGAACTCGAATAAGTGGTAAGAAAAGCCCCTCCCCAGCCATCCCACATAGGGAGGGAGTTGGAAGTTGCCAAAGGGAGGGAATAGAATCTCGGTATAATTAGACGGTTAAATGGTTATATGGTAAAACGGTTAGATGGTTAAAAAGCCAAACAACTAAACAACCAAACAACTAAACAGCCAAACAACTAAACAACTAAACAACAAATGAAAAAAATATATAATATAATATGTGTCGCAATTCTCAGCATGCTGGCAATGTCCTGCAGTGACGAGAACATTAGCGACCTCGATGTTAGCGGTGACTGCTCGGTAGAAGCTTTTACGCTTGACGGAAAGTATGAGGGCATCATCAATGCCAAGACTCGCACCATCAAAGTTAAGGTTCCTGTTGATTTTACAGCCAAGCAAGCAATGACAGTTTCTTCTCTTAGCATCTCGAAGGGTGCTAAGGCAAACATCGCCCAGGGCGAGAAGGTGAACTTTGAGGCTCCTAAGAATCTTCATATCACTAATGGCGATCTCTACCTCGACTGGACAATCAACGTGAAGAATGACGAGGCTCGCATCCTTTCGTTCATCATCAACGGCACCTACAAGGCAAGCGTAGATGAGACTACAAAGACCATCACAGCTAAGTTGCCAGCATCGGTAGATGTTACAAAGATTATCCCAACTGTCGAACTGACGGAGGATGCTGTAATATCTCCTAAGGTTGACGTTGCTACAGACTTCTCAGATCCTGTGAAATATACTGTTACCGACAACACCGCAAGCGAAACATACACAGTAATCGTGGAGAAGGTGACAGCTCCTGAGGTGATCTTCCTTGGCAGCAACGGTGCTCAGAAGATGGAAGACCTCTGCGGCGAGGAGCAGGAAGCTTGCAAGTGGATGCTTGCAAATGTGGACAACTCAATGTTCGTGTCATGGGAAGAGCTCCGCAACGGTGCTGTCGATATGAGCAAGTGCAAGCTCGTATGGTGGCATTGGCAGAACCAGCCAACAGAGAACATCGGCGACTTTGAGAATGGTGCTAAGAACACAGCTATGGCTTGCATCAACGTGCTTCAGGATCACTACAAGAATGGCGGTGCATTCATCCTCAGCCGTGCTGCAATCAACTTCGCTGCTGAGCTCGGTGCTGTGAAGGATCAGCTTTGCGCTAACAACTGCTGGGGTTCAAGCGACGATGGCGGCGATATCATCGGTGGTTCATGGGACTTCCCTGTCAAGGATGAGTCTTGCTATCTCTGGGAAGGCATCATCGGTGGTTTCCCTGTCAAGACTCTCGATGCTAACTACCAGATTTCTAACTGCGTGTCACAGTGGGGCAAATGGTTCCACAACGATGGCGACCTGAATGTTTGGGAAGAGAAGACAGGCTGTAAGGTTCTTGCTCATGGCTGGGATATGGCTGTTACAATGTGGGAGTGCCCTGCTGCCGATGGCACATTCGGCAAGGGAGGCATCATCTGCTTCGGCTCAGGCTGCTACGACTGGTACTCTCCAAACCCATTCGAGGAGAACTTCCACAAGAACATGGGCATCATCACTGGTAATGCAATCAACCATTTGATTAAGTAAAGATTAAAAGGTTAAAGGGATAAATGGTTAAACGTCTAAATGACCAAACCACTAAACCACTAAACTACCAAACCACCAAAAATATTTTCAACATGAAATCTATGATATTTTCAACTATATTGCTGTCAGCCCTTGCGCTGACAGCATGCAGCGACGAATCTTTCGACGGCGACGCTCCAAAGGATTGGAATGGCACTACTGAGACCTTCATCCCTACAGAGGAGGAAGCCTACAGCACATACTACAAGCCTGCCATCGGTCGCGTGGGCGACCCAATGCCTTTCTATGATGCAAAGGCTGGCGACTTCAAGGTGCTTTATCTTCAGGAATACCCAAATAATGACGACAAGCGTTTCCACCCATTCTGGGCGGTAAGCACTACTGACGGATGTAACTATAATTCTTTGGGAGAAATTATCCCTGTAGGCGAATCACGTATGCAGCAGGACGCTGCTCTTGGCACAGGATGCTGCTACTACAACGAGAAAGAGGGGCTCTACTACATCTACTACACTGGCCACAACGGCAACTGCACAAACCGTGAGGTTGTGATGCGTGCCACTTCGCCAGACTTCAAGACATGGACTAAGGATAACCTCTGGTCGCTCAAGGGCACAGACTTCGGACTCTCTGGTCAGGACTTCCGCGACCCACAGATCTTCGAGGACAATGGCACATACCGCATGGTCATTTCTTCTTACAAAGGTCGTGATCCAAAGTTTGCAGAATTCTCTTCTACCGACATGAAAAACTGGAAGTTCGAAGGCGATTTCAACATGGTATGGGATCGTATGTGCGAGTGTCCAGACATCTTCAAGATGGGCGACTACTGGTATCTCGTTTACAGCGAGGCACTTCAGAGAGACTGGAGCCGCAAGGTTAAGTACATGATGGCTAAGTCATGGTGGGACCTGAAGATGTGCTTCACCGACCCAGCTCGCTGGTGGCCAGCTGACAATCGCGAAGGCGTGCTTGAGACTCGTGCATTCTATGCAGGCAAGACAGCCTCTAACGGCACTGACCGCTACATCTGGGGCTGGTCGCCATACCGCACAGGCAACACTATCCACGACAAGAACCTTGCTGTTGGTGCTGATGGCGAGCCAAACTGGTCGGGCGCACTCGTCTGCCACAAGCTCATCCAGCATGAGGACGGTACACTCTCCGTGGGCGAGGTTCCTGCTATGGCTGCTAAGTACAACAAGCCAACAGAGATGAAGGTGGTGAAGAGCGAAGGCTATGTTGACGGCAAGCTCACAGGCGACGCTTACGTGCTCTACAACCGCCTCGGCTACCACAACCACATCTCATTCACAGTGAAGACAGCTGGCGATGGCGACCGCTTCGGCGTAAGTTTCGTGCGTGGCACAGACGCTGACCGCTGGTACAGCATCGTGTTCAACCCAGAGTGGGAGAATGGTCGCCGCAAGGTGAACTTCGAGCAGCAGGGCACAGGCGAAAATTTGAAGTGGTTCGTTGCAGGTGCTGATGGTTACATCTTCCCACGTCCAGCAGACAACACCTACAAGGTGGACATCTACACCGACAACTCCGTTGTTGTCACATACATCAATGGCGACTACGGCACGACTCAGCGCATCTACGGCACTCAGAAAAACTGCTGGAGTATAAATAGTTATGGAGGAACGATTGAAGTTTCTAATGTGAGCGTGACACAGTATTAAGTCTGTTTCAAAATGATAAAAAATGTTTCAATGCAACGATTTTCGTTGACAATGAAACATTTTTTACATTCTAAATCATAGATTCAGCATAAATTTGCAATAGAATCAAAAACAAAAAGAGTGGCAAGGCGATGCTGTTCGTTTTTTTCATAATATTGGTTAGGATTATTCATATTAGTTAGGTTAGATTTAGGTTTTGTAACATTTCTTACTTTATATTTATTAGTTTTTTGTCAGGTAAAAGATTGTTCAAAGGATGACTTTAGCACTCCGGCAGGTTTGCTTTATATGTAGAATATAAATAACAAAAAATAACAATTATATATATGACAACCAAAACTCTTACCTTCGGCCTACTCTTGTCAACATTGTTTGCCACATCAGCCAGTGCGCAGATGAAGATTGAACGTCTTGCGCATGACAACTGCAATATTCGTGTTGCTGCTTCCGAACAGAGTAAATACCTGTTGCTTCCTATCGAAGACAAGGCTCCTGAGGCAAATATCCGCGTCATTGCGAACAACGATTTACAGCGCACAATCAATGTACGCCTTGCGCAGAATAAGGTGGACTACTATGTCCCTTTCCTCCTCGATGAGTTCAGAGGGAAAGAACTTGTGCTTTCTGCTACTCTCAATATTGACCGCAGCAATCGTGGTGGTGTGGGCGCTGACGTAAGGCTCAAAGACATACGCCTCTCTGACACCTTCGACTCTTCCAACAAGGAAAAATTCCGTCCTGCCTTCCACCACACCCCTGAATATGCTTGGATGAACGACCCTAATGGCATGTTCTACCTTGATGGCGTATGGCATCTCTTCTATCAGTATAACCCATACGGCTCTATGTGGGGAAACATGAATTGGGGACATTCTACATCTACAGACCTCATTAACTGGAAGCATGAACCTATAGCTTTGGCACCCGATGCACATGGAACCATCTTTTCTGGATCGTGTGTTGTTGATAAAGATGGCACAGCTGGTTTCGGAAAGGGGGCAGTCATTGCTCTCTACACTTCTGCTACTGCAACACCAAGAGGTGACATACAGTTTCAGTCACTTGCATACAGCACAGATGGAGGGCATACTTTTAAAAAATATGAAGGTAATCCGATCCTTACTGCAGATATTGCTGATTTCCGTGACCCTAATATGTTCTGGAACGAAGACATAAAGGCGTGGAACCTCATCATGTCAGCAGGGCAGGAGATGCGCATATACTCCTCTCCTAATCTCAAAGATTGGCACGAAGAGTCACGTTTTGGACTAAACTTAGGTTGTCATGGTGGTGTGTGGGAATGTCCAGACCTCATGAAGCTACCTGTTGAAGGTTCGAAGGAGAGCAAGTGGGTGCTTATTGGAAATATCAATCCTGGTTTCATATTTGGTGGTTCAGCCACTCAGTATTTTGTCGGAGATTTTGACGGTCATAAGTTCACCGTTGACGATGAGGCCCGTTATCAGAATGGCAATGCTCTTTGGCAGGACTATGGCAAGGATCACTATGCAACGGTGTCTTTCTCTAACGCTCCTGATGGCCGACATCCGATGATTGCGTGGATGAGTAACTGGGAGTATGCAAATGATGTGCCTACAATGCAGTATCGCAGCTCCAACTCGATAGTTCGCGATGCATATCTATATAAGGTGGGCAAGGACTATTTCCTTGGTTCGCGTCCAGCACCAGAATATAATAATGCGGGACTTGACAAGACAGTCAAGGTGAAGGGCTCTTGTACAATAAAGCTTTCTAATGCTGAGGGAGATGAGGCTGTCATCATATATGACCAAAAGGCTATGACGCTCACTTTCGATAGGAGCAAGTGTGGACAAACAGATTTCAGCCAGAACTTTGCGACAAAGACAACAGCACCCGTGCATCGTAAGTTGACATCTATCCGTATCTTTATTGACAATTCTTCTGTCGAGGTGTTTGGCAATAATGGCGAGGTTGTGCTTACCAACCTTGTCTTCCCAAAAAGTCCTTTGACAATAATGAAATAGAATATACGAAACACTAACCCATAAATTGCCATTATATCCCACAATATAAGATGGCAGCCCTACAGCTCCGTTTTTTAGCATCTGCAAGGGTAGTGGGACTATATAACATGAATAACTACATAGTTGGAATTGGAGAAGTGCTTTTTGATTGTCTCCCAGAAGGAAAAAAACTTGGTGGTGCACCTGCTAACTTTGCCTACCATGTGAGTCAGTTCGGTCTTAATGGTATTGCTATATCAGCGATAGGTGATGACGAAGATGGTCGTGAGGTTGTGCGTCAGCTAAAGGAGCATTCTGTTGCTAAACCATGCGCAAGGCGAACCGAAATTGATAATTATCAATGCTGCTCTCTTGAAGGGGCGTTTCATCTTGAGAAGGTGGGATATCCTACAGGCACAGTGCAGGTAACATTGTCGGGCAACGGAATACCACAGTATGACATCTGCCTTGGTGTGGCATACGATAACATACCTTGGACTCCTGCCATCGAGGAGATAGCAAAGAACACTCGTGCCGTATGTTTTGGCTCACTTGCTCAGAGAACAGCTGTTTCTCGCGGCACAATCCAGAAGTTCCTCGATTCGATGCCTACGCTTGGCACTCTTCGAGTGTTTGATATCAATCTCCGTCAGAATTGGTATTCAAAAGAGATTATCGAGGAGTCTCTCGAACGTTGCAATGTGTTGAAAATAAATGATGAAGAGGTTGTTAAGGTCGCAAAGATGCTTGACCTTGGCGAGATTCGCGATATCAACAATGCAAAGAATGAGAGCGAGAAGCTTCTTCAGCCAGTAGATTTTGAGGATCAGATTCATGACCTCATTCGCATCTACAACCTTGAGATGGTTGTCCTTACCTGTGGTGCTTATGGCTCTTATGTAATAACAGCCGATGAGATGAACTTCGAGGGTACTCCGAAAGTTACTGTCGCTGATACTGTGGGCGCAGGCGATTCATTCACAGCAACTTTTGTTGCATGTATCCTCAATGGAAAGTCTTTGAAGGACGCTCATGAGACTGCAGTTCGTGTGTCTGCTTTTGTTTGTACACAGCATGGAGCCATGCCAACAATCCCTGATGAATTGAAGTAATGCCCCTGCTTATTGTAGCAGGTGATTTTTCATAAGTTTTTTGTGTTTAAGTGGGTGTTCAATGAATGATGGACACCTACTTTTTTTGTCAGGTGAAAACCGACACCTACTCATCATAAATGACACGAAAATGCTTAATTCAAATCATAATGCTGTCATATATTAGAATGATTTTGATATTAATTTGAATGATGATTTCTATTTGTTTGTTTTTTTACTACATTTGTTTGCTTTTTGAAAGTAATGTTACAATCTTTACTGAGAATTCACTAATATCAACAATTTAAATTATCTAATCAAATCTAATAGTAATGAATAAAAAGAAGATTGCGGCAGTTTGTGCCGTACTTGCTGGGCTTTTGCCGTTGCAAGCCAGAGCAGAAATGTCGCAGGAGTTAGCCAATGAGAGTCTGCCTACTGATGCGTCGGTGACTGTCGATGGCGCGAATGAAGAAAGCCCGAATTGCTTGAGTGTGCCTAATTGCCTTCAATCTGGCAATGGCGCTATGGATGATCTGCTTAAGGGCTTAGACCAGCGTATCAAACTTCATGGATATGCGCAGGGAGGATATTTCTATAATAATAAAGATGGCGAGAATGTGAACAGCTTCGAGATTAAGCGTGTGCTGTTTTGGGCTAATGCTCAGATAACAGACCGATGGTCTTTCCTTTTCATGCATGATTTCTCAAGTGTGGTTCAAGAGTATTATACAGATTACCGTGTGACAAACAATAATGCTCTTACTGTCAGACTCGGTCAGTTTAAGAATTGTTGCACTTTTGAGAATCCTCTTTCGCCAACATCTATGGAAACAATAGATGTGTATTCAGAAGGTGTCACCTATCTCACAGGATGTGGCAGCGACCCTCTGTTTGGAGTGCAATATGGTCGTGACCTCGGTATGTCGTTGTATGGTGAGACGAATGACAAGTTCCTCCGTTATGAACTTCAGCTCATGAATGGACAAGGCATAAACAGAAAAGACAGAAACAATCAGAAGGATATCATTGGAAGACTGGAGATGCGTCCGGCAAAGGGGCTTAATATAGTTGCAACAGGACAGCTTGGTCGTGGTAATGCTGTTGCAGCATCGGTTTACAACCCTGAAATCCAGATAGGGCAGAATTATGAGCGTAACCGTTATTCAGTAGGTTTTGACTACAAATCCAAACCATTCAATATGCATGGCGAATACCTTGAAGGCAAGGATGGCAAGGCAATAAGTAGAGGTGCTTATATGACTGGCAGCGTGAATCTTGCTCCAAATCTCGATTTTGTGGCAAGTTACGACTTCTTCAATTTCAATAAGTCTCTCCACATGGATCAGCACAAGGCTGTTGGCGGATTCCAATACTGGTTCTACGACAAATGCCGTTTTCAGGTGCAGTATATTTACAAGAACGCATGGGTGGCAGGAGGAGAGTTCCATCATGGTGCTAATCATGGTATAATGTGTCAGATGCAGGTGAGATTTAATTAAGGGGTGCTCATGTTTTTTTGAGCAACTGTTCATACAAATCTTTTTTATAGTAAAAACAGAATGGTAATCAAGATAATTCTTACAGTTATATTCCTCATCATAATGATTGGAGTGGGAATATACTCTCGCAAGCAAGCCAATTCGGTGGATGGCTTTGTGCTTGGCGGTCGTTCGGTGGGCGGCTGGCTTACAGCTTTCGCTTATGGAACAAGTTATTTTTCTGCGGTAGTATTTGTAGGCTACGCAGGTCAGTTTGGATGGAAATATGGTATTTCAAGCACATGGATAGGTATCGGCAACGCTGTGATAGGCTCGCTCTTTGCGTGGCTTGTGCTGGGAAAGAAGACAAAGCAGATGACACAGCACATCAACAGCCGCACGATGCCAGACTTTTTCGGCACGAGATTCAGAAGCCAGGGATTGCGTGTTGTGGCAAGCATCATTGCATTCATATTCCTTATTCCTTACACAGCAGGTGTGTATAAGGGAATAAGCACGCTTTTTGAGATGGGCTTTGGCATACCATACGAATACTGCGTGATAATCATGGCTGTGCTTACGGCTGTTTATGTGATTCTTGGAGGTTACAAGGCAACAGCTATAAACGATTTCATTCAGGGAATAATAATGCTTTTCGGCATTGTTATGGTCATCGCCGCTGTACTTAACTCACAAGGCGGATTGACAGCTGCTGTTGACAAGCTTGCTGCTTTGCCGTCCGATGACAATCCCGCTCAGAACGGTATGTTTGCGGAGTTGTTCGGACCTGATCCGCTTAACCTTCTTGGTGTGGTGATACTTACTTCGCTTGGTACTTGGGGCCTTCCTCAGATGGTGGGCAAGTTCTACAGCATAACAGATGAGTCAGCAATCAAGCGAGGCACAATAATATCTACTGTATTTGCTCTTATCGTAGCTGGCGGATGTTATTTCCTTGGTGGTTTCGGTCGTCTGTTCGACACTCCTGCCACTCTGCCTGATGGTAGGCTGGCATTCGACAGCATCATACCGTCAATGCTTGTCACTCTCGATGACGCGCTTATTGGCTTAGTTGTGCTGCTGGTGCTTTCTGCTTCGATGAGTACCCTTGCCAGTTTGGTGCTCACGTCATCATCAACCATGACTCTTGACCTTATCTATCGTGAGAAGAAAGCAAGCGGAGATGAGGTTAAGGAAGGTGAACTTGACGACACGGTGAAGGGCAACATAGAAAAGAGGAAAGTCATCATCATGCGACTTCTCATCGTATTCTTTATTGCAATCTCTCTGTTGATAGCTTTGAACCCGCCAACATTCATAGCCCAGCTCATGGGAATATCATGGGGTGCATTGGCAGGGGCATTCCTCGCTCCATTCATGCTCGGCCTTTACTGGAAGGGCGTGACAACAAGCAGCGTGTGGGCATGTTTTGTGTGGGGCGTAGGTCTTACGGTTGTTAATATGATGCTCGGCAATCCAATAAATCCTATAAATTGCGGCGCGATAGCTATGCTTGGCGGATTTGTTGTTGTTGCTGTAGTAAGTCTTATCAGCAAGAAGATGAATGCCGAATATGTGGATAAAATTTTTGAATGCTATAAGAAGTAATTCATAAATAATCTTTATCTTTGCAATCAATAAATAACAATCAAAATAACTTCAAGAAATAGATGAAGAAATTATTACTTGGTGACGAGGCAATAGCTCTTGGTGCAATAAACGCAGGTCTTTCAGGCGTTTATGCTTACCCAGGTACGCCTTCAACCGAAATTACAGAGTTTATTCAAACCAACGCTAAGCATGTGCGTAGCCGTTGGTGTACAAATGAGAAGACAGCCATGGAGGCTGCTCTTGGCATGTCTTTTGCCGGCAAGCGTGCGCTTGTCTGCATGAAGCATGTAGGTATGAATGTGTGTGCTGATGCTTTTGTGAACAGTGCAATAACAGGTGTGAATGGCGGACTTGTTGTGCTTGCCGCTGATGACCCTTCTATGCATTCTTCACAGAATGAGCAAGACAGCCGTTTCTATGGCAAATTCGCCATGATTCCTATATTCGAGCCAAGCAACCAGCAGGAGGCTTACGATATGATGGCGGTGGCATTCGAGTATTCAGAGGCAATCAAGGAGCCTGTGCTTCTTCGCGTTGTGACACGATTGGCACACAGCCGTGCTGCTGTAGAAATCAGCGAGCAGAAAGCTGAGAACGCTCTCAATGTCAGCACCGAGCGCTGGGTGCTCCTTCCTGGCATTGCAAGAAAACGTTATGCTGAACTTCTCGAGAAGCAGCCATTGATGGAGGAGAGCGCAGAGAAGTCTGTCTTCAATAAGGTTGAGAAGGGTGGCGGCAAACTCGGCATCATCGCCTGCGGTATAGGTTATAATTATGTGAAGGAGGCTGTTGGCGACGAGACAAATATCCTCAAGGTGTCACAATATCCGCTTCCAGAGAAAGCCATCAAACAGCTTGCTGAGGAGAATGACGCTATTCTCGTGGTTGAGGATGGGCAGCCTGTTGTTGAGGAGGATGTGAAGAAGCTCTTTGGCACAGGATATCCTGTCAAGGGACGCCTCACTGGCGATCTTCCACGCACAGGCGAACTCACTCCTGACTGTGTGGCAGTGGCTCTCGGTAAGTCTGCAGGACCAGTTTACGACGCTGCAAAGAATCTTGCCGCTCGTCCTCCGCAGCTCTGCCAGGGATGTGGCCACAGAGATGTATATACAGCACTCAATCAGGTGCTTGCTGAATATCCTGACTATCGTATCTTTGGCGATATAGGATGCTACACACTTGGAGCTCTTCCACCATTCAAGGCTTTGTCATCATGCGTTGACATGGGTGCGTCAATAACTATGGCTAAGGGTGCTGCCGATGCTGGCTTGTTCCCATCTGTCGCTGTGATAGGTGACTCTACATTCACCCACTCAGGCATGACAGGCCTTCTGGATGCTGTGAATGACAACAGTAATATCGTCGTTGTAATCTCTGACAACCTGACAACAGGTATGACTGGCGGTCAGGATAGTGCAGGCACAAACAAGTTTGAGGCAATATGTATAGGTCTTGGTGTTGAACCAGAGCATGTTCGTGTGGTTGTTCCGCTTCCAAAGAATATGCCAGAGATTACAAACATTATTCGTGAGGAACTCAACTACAACGGAGTTTCAGTAATCATTCCACGCCGTGAGTGCATCCAGACAGCAGCACGCCACGCTCGTGAAGCAAAGAAAGCAAAGGAGGCACAGAAATGAAAAAAGATATAATACTCTGCGGTGTGGGTGGTCAAGGCATACTCTCTATCGCAACAATCATAGGTGAAGCAGCAACAAAGGCAGGTTTGAACTTGAAGCAGGCGGAAGTGCACGGAATGAGCCAGCGTGGTGGCGATGTGCAGTCAAACCTTCGTCTGTCTACCGACCCAATCTATAGCGACCTCATTGCTCTTGGTGGCACAGATGTTGTCATCTCTATGGAGCCAATGGAGGCTTTGCGTTATCTGCCTTACCTCGCAAAGACAGGCACTATTGTGACATCAAGCAAGCCTTTTGTTAATATCCCAAATTATCCAGATGAGGCAGAGCTTAATGCTGAGCTTGATGCTCTTCCATCAGTGGTAAAGCTTGACATTGAGGATGTTGCTAAGGATGCAGGAAATGCTCGAGGTGCTAATATGGTGCTTTTAGGCATGGCAGCTCCGTTTATTGAGATTCTCAGCGTGGAACAGTTGAGAAGTGCTATCGCAACTGTCTTTGCGCGCAAAGGTGAGGCAATCGTTGAGGCTAATCTGAAAGCTTTTGATGAGGGCGTAAAGGCAAGCAAGAAATAATTTGTATATGAAAAAGTTTATTCCAGAGGATTCATGCCAGTATTTCAACGAGGATAAAGAGACAATGACTCGTGAGCAGATTGAGGCTTTGCAGCTTGAGAGGTTGCAGGCAACAGTCAAGCATTGCATGAATTCACCTTTTTATAAGAAGCGTTTTGAAGAGATAGGGCTCAAGCCTGAGGATATCAAGACACTCGATGATGTACGTAAGATTCCTTTTACTACAAAGCAGGATTTGCGTGACACTTATCCATTTGGCATTGCCAGTGCGCCTCTCCGTGATTGCGTTCGTCTGCATTCTTCATCAGGCACTACGGGCAATCCTACTGTTATCCTTCACACACAAAATGACCTTGACGAGTGGGCGAATCAGGTGGCTCGCAATTTGTGGATGGTAGGTCTTCGTCCAAGTGATGTGTTCCAGAATTCAAGCGGCTACGGTATGTTTACTGGTGGACTTGGATTTCAGTATGGAGCAGAGCGCTTAGGCATGCTTACCATTCCTGCCGCTGCGGGCAATTCGCTGCGTCAGATTAAGTTCATGACAGACTTCGGAACAACAGCAGTACATGCTGTCCCATCTTATGTCACTCGTCTTTATGAAGTTATGCAGGAGCAGGGCGTTGACCCTCGTAGGGATACAAAGCTCAGAGTGCTTGCCATAGGTGCCGAACCGCATTCGGAGGAGCAACGCAAGCGCATAGAGGATATGATGGGCGTAAAGGCATATAACTCATTCGGTATGAGTGAGATGTGTGGCCCAGGCGTGGGATTTGAGTGTCAGGAGCAGAACGGTCTTCATTTCTGGGAGGATTACTACATTGTGGAGATTGTCAATCCAGAGACTCTTGAACCTGTTGCTGACGGCGAGATAGGCGAGCTTGTGCTTACAACGCTCTGTCGTGAGGCTATGCCTCTTCTCCGCTACCGCACTCGCGACCTCACCCGTGTGCTTGGACGTTCATGCCCTTGCGGTCGCAATCATGTGCGTCTTGACCGTATGCGTGGCCGCTCTGATGATATGATGGTTCTTAGAGGTGTGAACATCTTCCCAATACAGATTGAGAAGATTCTTATGCAGTTCCCTGAACTTGCCAATAACTACCTCATAACTCTGACTACCGATGACGACAACGACAACATGACAGTGGAGGTTGAACTGGAAGAACTATTCACAGATGATTTCCCTCGTCTGCAGAAACTGCAGAAGGATGTGACACGAGCTCTAAAAGACGAGATACTTCTAACTCCACATGTTAAGCTTGTTGCTAAAGGCTCTCTGCCTGTGAGCGAAGGCAAGGCTGTCAGAGTCGTAGATAAGAGAAAGGTGTATCAATAAAAGTTGCCAAAACAACTTAATGTATCTTTATTTTTCGAACTAAAGAACCCTTTCACCCTCGGGGCGATAAGTATCTGGTCAAAAATATTATTATAATCAATACAAGTTTCGCAAGCTCCACTTGTTGTGGAGTTAAAGGGTAGTTAAAGAGAAGTTAAAAGGTAGTTAAAGTGACAAATGTCCGACAAGACAAATGTCCCTTTAACTCCGAGCGAAGCGATAACTCCTCTTTAACTCCACTTTAACTCCCCAAAACGAGCAAGTTGAAACTTTGCGAAAGTTGAATAAATATAATAATTTTATTGATTACTTACTATTCTTAAATTATAGTATCTATTACTATCCTTTACAGGAAGAGTGGGGTGGACATTTATGACTATCAAACAATTATCAATATTCATAGAGAACAAGGGTGGCACTCTCATCAAAGTTCTCGACTTGCTCAGCAAGGGTGGCATACAGATTATAGCTTCGATGGTATCTGACACTAAGGAATATGGAATTTTCCGTGTGCTTTGTGACCAGCCAACACAGGCTTATCTTATGCTTCGTGAAGCAGGCATCAATGTTCAGCTTTCGGATGTCATTGCGCTTAGCATCGATGATACTCCGGGATGTGCAGCGAAGGCTGTCAGCGAACTTTCGTCAGCAGATGTGAGCATATTATATATGTATTCATTTGTGTGGAAAGGAAAGGGTGTGCTCGTTCTACGTACTGACCCTGCAGAGAAAGCTAAAGAAATCATCTCTATAAAGAAGATGCCTTTCTTGACAGAGATGGATTTCAAGGCATGAACATGTGCGGCAAGAAAAGCTGCTGCATGTTCTTTAGTATCTTACAATAAAACAATTTTTTCAACCTAATGCCCACGGATGGTTTCTTGTACCAAAAGTGCAGGAGATGAGAGAGGGCGCTAATACCTTAGACAAAAAATGATTCACAATCCCGAAATGGAGTGTATGTCTCGCGAGGACATGACTAAACTCCAGACAGAGCGTCTTATTAAGACAGTAAAAACATGTTATGAGAAAGTTCCATTCTATAGGAAGAAGATGGACAAGATGGGTGTAAAGCCTGAAGACATCAAGAGCATTGAGGACATCCACCGTCTGCCTTTCACAACAAAGCATGACCTTCGTGATGAATATCCTTTTGGTTTGCAGGCTGTTCTTCATTCTGAAGTTCGTCGCATCCATGCTTCTTCTGGCACAACAGGCAAGCCTGTTGTTGACACCTATACAGAGAACGACCTTGAAATGTGGGCTGAGGGTGCAGCTCGTGTCATGGCAGCAGGAGATGTAGGTCCTGGCGATACTGTTCAGGTGTCATACGGCTATGGACTCTTCACTGGCGGTCTTGGCGCTCACGACGCAGCTGCTATGCGTGGAGCTGTTCAGCTTCCTACATCAGCAGGAAATTCAGAAAAGCAGATTATGCTTATGAAGGACTTCGGCTCTACTGTTCTTGCATGTACACCTTCCTACGCTCTTCATCTTGCAGAGTGCATAGATAAGAGCGATAAGGTGAACATTGAGGATATGAAGCTTCGTGTCGGTTTCTTCGGTGCTGAACCTTGGACAGAGGGCATGCGCAAGGAACTTGAAGAGAAGCTCCACATCAAAGCAATAGATATCTACGGACTCACAGAGATGTGTGGACCGGGTGTTGGCGGTGAGTGTGAATGCCAGAATGGAACTCACCTTTGGGAAGATCTTTTCTATCCAGAGATTATCAACCCAGACACTCTTGAGCCATGTGCTCCGGGAGAGTTCGGCGAACTTGTATTCACATCTCTGAAGAAAGAGGCGATGCCAATTCTCCGTTATCGTACTCGTGACCTCACACGCCTCATATACGAGCCATGTAAGTGCGGACGTACGGCAGTGAGAATGGACCGCATCCTCGGCCGCTCTGATGACATGCTCATCATTCGTGGTGTGAATGTGTTCCCTTCTACAATTGAGGCAATCCTTACCGAATTCCCTGTTTACTCTCCACAGTATTTCATTACTGTTGACCGCAAGGACAATGAGGATATGTTTGATCTTGATGTTGAACTTCGTGAGGAGTATTTCTCACCAAATCCATCAAAGCAGATGCCTTATATCAAGCCTCTCTACGATCGTATCGTGAGTGTGATAGGCATCAAGCCAAACATCCATATTTTGCCTCCTAACACTATCCAGCGTTCAATGGGCAAAGCTAAGCACGTAAATGACAAACGCAAGTTTTAAGGTGTATGCTTGAAATGGATAATAGAAATATTATAACAGAAATCATCGAGTCCATGGGGCTCGGTGATTTTTCGCAAGCGACAATCAGGGACATTCAGGCTCTTTCAAAGCAGATAGAGGAGAAAGCAGGAATGCCAGTCATACATCTTGAAATGGGAGTCCCTGGACTGCAGCCATCAGAAATCGCTCTCAAGGCAGAGCAGAAGGCGCTTGAAGAGGGCTGTGCAACAATCTACCCTCCTAATGGAGGAATACCTCGAATAAAAAATGCTTCGTCACAGTTCGTTAAGGCGTTCATCGGTGTTGACATTGACCCTCTGTGCTGCATCCCAACAACAGGCAGCATGCAAGGCACTTTCGCCACATTCACAGCTATCTACCATGCTTGCGCTGGCACAAAGAAAGATACAGTGCTGCTCATCCAGCCAGGATTTCCTGTGCAGACAACGCAATGCGACGTGATAGGTCTGAAACATGTAGGTCTCGACATTCATGACTATCGTGGTGACGCTCTTATCGCTAAGCTGGATGAGATTCTCTCAGCAGGCAACATAAACAGCATTGTGTATTCAAATCCTAACAATCCGTCATGGGTGTGTTTCACGGAAGATGAGTTGAAGGGCATCGGACAGTTGGCGGATAAGTATGATGTTATAGTGCTTGAAGACTTGGCTTATTTCGCTATGGACTTCCGCCGTGACCTTTCTCATCCTTTTGAGGCGCCATATCAGGCTACTGTGGCTAAATACACAGACAATTATGTGCTGTGGGTGTCTGGCTCTAAGGCTTTCTCTTATGCTGGTCAGCGTATAGGTGTGACTTGCATAAGTAATAAGCTTTACCACCGTGTGTATGAGCCATTGGCAAGCAAGTTTGGGGTGGGTGAGTTTGGCAACTTCTTCTGCAACAGACTTATGTACACGCTGTCAAGTGGTACAACTCATAGTGTTCAGCATGCTATGGCGGCACTTATGGAGGCTGCATGCGAGGGTAAGTACAACTTCCTTGACGATGTGAAGGAGTATGGCCGCCGTGCAAAGTTTATGAAAGAAGTGCTTCTGTCTAATGGCTTCTATCTCGTGTATGACAACGACATGGGGGCTCCGCTTGCTGACGGCTTCTATTTCACAGTACAGTATCCGGGAATGAATGACTTGCAGCTTACACGCGAACTTATGTACTATGGCATAGCTGTGTATCCGCTCGACACTATGGGCTCAAATGAGCAAGGAGTTCGTATCTGCACTTCCTTCTTCAAGAAGGAGCAGGAGGCGATGTTTAAGGAGAGGATAGAAGCTTTCAAGGCGAACCACTGAAATGTGGATTGCCATTGATATAAAAGGAAACTGTGCAATTTGTGTTTTTGCAGATTGCACAGTTTCCTTTTGTTGTTTTAGTAATGATGAAATAATAACTTCGGAAGATTTGGACAAAAAGACAAGTCAAAGCTGTTGATATTGATTGCTCAAGAAACATTATGAAGTTATTTTTTCCCATTACTTAATAGTTTTGCGACCTAAAAGTGTAATTGTTTGGTTATTACTTAAAAGCTTTGTAATTTTGCATTTGCATAGTTTTTGAACTGTGTATCGTGGTGTATTATTCGTATCCTTTGTGTTGCGGATATTGCTTTTTACTAATGTTAAAACAATCATATAGTGACACTTTTAGAAACATTAAATTCAAACGACCGTTTTGCTAACTCTATTGGTGCGCAGCTGACGGAAATACGTGAGGGGTATGCGCGAGCAGAGTTGGTGGTAGAAGAGCGCCATCTTAATGGTGCGAATGTGTGTCAGGGCGGTGTGATGTACACTCTTGCAGACCTTGCCTTTGCAGGTGTTGCCAACTGCCATGGCATACTCACTCTGGGTATATCAAACACAATTACATTCCTTAAGTCAGGACAGCTTGGTGAACGCATCATAGCAGAATGCGTTGAATTGCTGGATCATCATAAACTGCCTTATTGTGATATCAAAGTGACGAATAACAAAGGAGAATTGTTGGCTGTGATGACAGGACTTGCATACAGGATGAAGCGAGATTTCCCTTTTGAGGAGTTGATGTGAGATGCGACTGGATAGAAACTTATAATTACGGAAGTCTGTTTATGATAGAGAATTTTCTTGTTGATGTGCATAGTCATACTGTAGCTTCAGGGCATGCTTTTTCTACTGTCAACGAAATGGTAGCAGAGGCTATGCGGCGTAATTTGAAGGTGTTTGGCATTACTGAGCATGGACCTGGCATTCCTGGCACTTGCAATCCTATATATTTCCGCAATATGCATGTCGTGCCTCGTCAGTATGGAGAATTGCGTTTGCTTATGGGTGCTGAACTGAATATCCTCGACTATGAGGGACGTATAGATTTGGACGAACCTGTGTATATGTCGTGCTTTGATCATGTTATAGCAGGTCTTCATGCTTTATGTTATAACGATGGAAATCGCAGTCAAAACACATCGGCTTTGATTGGGGCAATAGAAAACCCCAATGTCAATATAATTTCTCATCCTTGTGATGGTACTGCATCGGATTTTGATATAGAAGCTGTTGTTGCTGCAGCAAAGCGAACAGGCACTCTGCTTGAGCTTAATAGCAGTTCGTTGAATCCGCAGAGGGGCAAGCATCTGGCGCATGATATGTTTGTTTCAATGCTGGAATACAGTAAGCGTTATGACAATCCTATATTGCTTGGTTCGGATGCGCATCATACTTCTGCGATTTGTGATTATCGCTTTGCCCTTCCTCTGCTGGAGGAGACGTGCTTCCCTGACGAACTGGTGATGAATGATAAGCCTGAACTGTTCCTTAGCATGATAGGGAAGTGACAAAAGATGTATGGCATTATGATGGTGTTGTTGTATAACAAAAAAGGAGAACTTCGTTAGAAGTTCTCCTTTTTTGTGGTACCACCAGGATTCGAACCGGGGACACACGGATTTTCAGTCCGATGCTCTACCAACTGAGCTATGGCACCAACGTTTTTGACAATTTCTAAAGTGAGTGGTACCACCAGGATTCGAACCGGGGACACACGGATTTTCAGTCCGATGCTCTACCAACTGAGCTATGGCACCGTCACTTTTTTGTTTTATCTTGCCTTACTTTCGTTTAGCGAGTGCAAAGGTATGGCATTTTTCTCTATCTACCAAACTTTTCGTGCTTTTTTTTACGAAAGATGCGCTATTTTATGTTTTTGGACACAAAAATGGGGTGTTCACCTCGGTTTTCTTCCATCATTTTGTGTTTGCAACAATCTTTGCCGCATGCTCCACCTATGTTTTTGAATAACGAAATTCCCCCCTTGGATTGATTTAAAAATAAAATACCAAGACAATATATGCCTTGGTATCTTGTGTGTTATAAGTAGCAGTAGTAATTATTCAAAATAGTAGAGGAAAGTAGCGAGTCCTTCAAGAGCTTGCTTGCGCTGACCTTCAATTTCAAGCTTGAACTTGATCTGAGCCTTGCAGATTCCGCGGATGTTAGAGATTTCGTGGAGAGAGGCAGTAAGGCGGACGCGCTGACCAGACAATACTGGCTGACCGAACTTCATTTGATCCATTCCGTAGTTAACCAGCATCTTCACATTGTTCACCTGGATAATCTCCTGCCAGAGGTGTGGGAGAAGTGAAAGCGTGAGGTAGCCATGAGCAATAGTTGTCTTATAAGGACTTTCTGCTGCTGCACGTTCCTTGTCAACGTGTATCCACTGATGGTCAAGTGTTGCATCTGCGAAGAGATTGATACGCTCTTGAGACACTTCGAGCCATTCGCTTTCTCCTATTACTTGGCCAAGGTGAGAAGCGAATTCGTCGTATGAATTTACTATAAGCTTTGCCATATTCCTGTATTTAATATTATGGTGCAAAGTTAAAGAAAAAATCGTGAAGAATGACGAATAATATGAACAAATTCAATTACAAATTGAAGAATGCGCACATTTATGCGTTAAATGAGCATTGTGGGGTGTTTTTAATGACAAATTGTTCAAGCTCCGCTCCACTTGTTGTGAAGTTAAAGGGTAGTTGAAGCGACAAATGTCTGTATATGGCAAACATCCCTTTAACTCCCTAAACTGAGTAAGTTGCAAACTTGAACAAATATGAAGATGATTCCATAAAAAAAGAGAGAACCGTTTTTACGATTCTCTCTATACCATACGAGGTTCGAAGGATTATGCCTCGTTCTTCTTGCCAGAAAGCTTCTCCTTGATACGAGCCTTCTTTCCTGTAAGAGCGCGGAGGTAGTAAAGCTTAGCGCGACGAACCTTACCAATCTTGTTAACTTCGATAGACTCGATGTTTGGTGAGTCGATTGGGAAGATACGCTCTACACCAACAGTACCAGACATCTTGCGAACAGTGAAACGCTTCTTGTTAGACTCTCCAGCGATCTTGATTACAACACCGCGGTAGAGCTGGATACGCTCCTTTGAACCCTCGATAATCTTGTAAGCTACTGTGATAGTATCACCAGCCTTGAATGCTGGGAACTGCTTTGGCTCAGAAGTCTGCATTGCTTCCTGAGCAACTTTAATTAAATCTACTGCCATGAGTGGATATTGTTTATTAAATAATTAAAGAATTACAGCGAAGCATTCTCTGGTTACTCTTCCCAAGACAGCGGCTTCGCCAAAACGGGTGCAAATTTACAATAATTATTTTGATTATTGCATAATTGCTATTGGATTTTTGTCAAAAACATTCAAAAAGCTTTGACTCGTACTTTAGTTTCAGATTTAATTTGTAATTTTGTTTAATGATTTTCTGATTTTCTTTCCGTTGCGTCGATGGAAACTGTCCGACTTTTTGAAGCGGACTTAAAGAGTGTATTTGCAAACAATTAACTAATGTATAAACGGGAACTAACCATGAAGAAGAGTTTACTACTTGTCATAATGACATTTGCCACCTTGACAATCCATGCTCAAATGACCGAAGACGAGAAAACGTCTCGAGGAATGGAGGGCGTAAACGAATATACGAATAAAGACAACAATGACTTGGACGTAGTACATTATTTTACAATGAACGACGGACAGCTGATTGCCATCCCCGAAAAATACATAGTAAACCGCAAAGAAGAGAATGGAACGGTAAGTATCACGTTGACGGGCGATACCGTCTTCAGTTACAGAAATAGCAAGTTGGCATACGAGGGAACCACCTATCAAGGCGACCTTCCCGTATTCGAAAACTTCAAGTTCAACAACAAGTTCAACGACCAGCTATACACCGATGCTGACGGACTCATCGATAACGAGAAGAACACCATAGAAATCCGCGTCGCTTGCATCGGAAAAAGCCTCACGCCCTCATTCAAGGTACCGGAAGGAGTCCATGCCTATGTTGACGACCAGGAGCAGCACAGCAAAATATCCCGTCGACGTTTCGATAGCGATGTGACATACACGCTTGCCTATCCCAACAACTGGATATATAGAGTCCAGAAGATAAGCGATGCCGTATGGAGTACACCTCCTGAAGAAAAAGAGGATCCTTGGATCATCACCCCGCTTAACTTGACGGCAGACATGCTCTCTTGCAATTGGCCCAGCGCCAACAGCGACCAGCTCCTTCCCAACATACTCGATGGTAATGCCGACAGTTACTTTCACTCCAACTGGAGCGCATCCAACAACTGGAGCGAAGGAGCCTATTATGGTGATGGCGTCACGACGTGGCCTTACATCCAGATTGACCTTCCCGAAAGCATAGAGAACCTTCAACTGGGCTATATCACTCGCAATTGGGAGCAGCACAATGGCTACGCACCTCAAGGTTTCATCATCATGTGCAGCAATGACGGTCAGACATGGGAGGAAGTTCTGACGCTCGACGATGAGAAAGACAACCTGCCCATCGGAGCTAACAGGCAATTCACCAGTGCGGTGCTTCATCTCGGCAAGTCCTACAACCACCTGCGCCTGCAGCTTACAAAAACCACACGCAAGAACTACCTAGTATTGAGCGAGTTGTCTATCAGCAAGGCCACTCCTAACCCTAACTACGAAAATGTGAAGGAAAACTTCGTGCCCGAGATGCTCACTCCTGCAGTCTATAAGCATGGATTTGTACCCTTCGGACGCGACTATAAGATACACGTGGACTACCTGACCGACAATCCTACTTCATCGTACAATGTGCCGCGAGTAGATATAACTTTTGGCGATGGTCAGACATGGAGCCAGAGCAATTGGATTGGCAGATATGGTAAGAAGGTCTGGGAAGATGCCAGCATTGCCATCAATGGAGCAGGCGTGTTTCCCGACATGGAAGAAACGCCAATTGTGATTCGTGGACGCGGCAACTCTTCATGGAGCAACAGCTGGTCGAGCAAGAATCCCTACCGCATTAAGTTTGATGAAAAAGAACAACCATTCGGTCTCACCAAAGGTAAGAACTGGGTACTGCTTGCCAACAAGATGAGCGGTTCGTTAACCACAAACGCCATTGCCATGAAGGTGGCAGACATGGTAGAGACCGTTGGATGCAACCACATCATTCCCGTAGAGTTGTACGTCAACGGCCAATATCGTGGTCAGTACAATTTTACGGAGAAGATAGGATTCTCCAACAACAGTATCGACATAGATGACGAGTCCTACGCAGTAATGCTCGAACTCGACAGTTATTACGATGAGCAGTACAAGTTCCGCAGCAACAGTTACAACTTGCCTGTCAATGTCAAGTTGCCCGACTTCACCGACCAAGATGAGGTGACAAGTTTGGCATATACTGATATCACGACAGCCTTCAACAATTTCAGCGATGCAGTCTTCAGCGGCGAATACACTGCGATGCTTGATGTTGATGCCTTCTGCCGTACTATGCTTGTCAATGACCTCGTACGCAACACCGAGTTGCAACATCCAAAAAGCTGGTACGTCTACAACGAAAGTTTGCAGTCAGAAGACTCTCCCTGGGTGTTCGGACCTGTTTGGGACTTCGACTGGAGCTACGGCTATGAAGGACACGGCCAGTACTTTGTCTATGACGCCGAAACCGACCTCTTCAACTATTCCAACAGGGGAATACCATTCTTCCGCCAGCTACTTCGTGGTAGCGAAAGCGTAAAGAAGCACTATTACAAGATATGGACAGAATTCCTCAATGCTGGTAAGCTCGACGAGCTTATCGAATTCTGCGATGACTATTTTGCCTACGCCAAGCCTTCGTTCGACCACAATCATCAACAATGGGGAGACGGTCGCCAGTACGAGGATGTAACGGAGAAGGCTAAGGCATGGTTGAAAAGTCGAGCCAACTACATCTACTCATGCCTGACTCCCTACGACCTCAGCGATGACATTGTCGAAACCCCAGAGGATTACGACTTTGGACAGCCTAACTTTATCGACATATCCAAGGTGGTCAACAAGCCTGTCGATGTCTTCACCCTACATGGTACATGCGTGCGCACACGCGTACCATATATTAATTGTACGTCAGGACTCACCCCTGGCATCTATATTGTGGAGGGCAAAAAGATTGTGGTAAAGTAAGTGGGATTCTATGTAACATATATTTGAAACTGCGTGTAACGGTAACTACTCAGCCATGCTTTTTTCAAACAAAGCTCGGCGTAAGCCAATCCTTGTTTTTAACCTGTATTATTCATACAGGAGTTAAAAGTTAATAGTTAAAAGTTAAAAGTTGAGTTTTTAAGTTGTAAAGTTGCAAGTTTGCGGAAAAACGGTTCCGAATGGCAACTTTTAACTATTAACTTATAACTATTAACTCCTACATTATGAAGCATGAATAATGTAGGTTAAAGTAGCATGGCTGAGTAGTTACCTAAATTCTTGATAAAAAGGGTGGGAAAGTTTAGTTAAGATTTAGCAAGCAATTAGAGGTTTACAGAAAATCGCTATTTTGGTGAGTTGACAGCAATGTGAGTGAGATTTACGCCTTCTGTCAAAGCCTTGAATACTATCTTGTGCTCTCCTTTGTCTGTGAACTGTAAGTTGTGCTTTCTGACAGCGTAGTTCCTGAGCACATTCTGTTTCCACTCTTCGCTGCGTCCTACTGTCTGATATTCATATACGACAGGTTTAGCGCCATCTATCGACACAGAGAAAGACAGAGTCTTTCCCTCGATAGGGTGGTTTGGCAGAAGCCTGATTTCCAGTTGTGGTGTCAAGTCTGTATTTGTGAAGGTGAAAGTCAATTCCTCATCGCGTGCAACACTCTTCCATGTCTTTGTTGTGAAAAGAATGTCGCTTTTTATTTTTGACTCTGCGTATGGCACAGTTCGCGTCAATGGAGAGAATACAGGCAGGTTGCGTGGAGCCATATCCATTATGCCATTCCACTTCTTATTATTATATGTACGCGTAAGGGCAACGATAGAGTCGTATGGATTTACTCTCTGGTTGTCTGCTACGCCAAAAAACTTGAAATTCATCTGAGCCGATGCCTGTACAGGGTATTTCACAAGCTGGAAGTACGCACTCTTTCTGTTGTTAGGGATTTGCTTCTCTAAAGCTTGTACTGCGTCGGATATCCTCTTGTACTCCTTCACTCGTGCGTCAACATCTTCTTTTGACCATTCGGCAATAGGCCTTATGGCATTCCATGTCTCTTTGTCTGCTTCTTCTGTGCGTGAGCCTCCGAGATGCTCAGGTTTGCGCTGGAATGCAAGATGGTAATAGTCGGCCATGATTGACACAAGTGAGTCTGCAACATCTCTGCCAAACTCCCTTCTCATGAATTTGAGCAGCTCTTTCTGCTCGTCAGTCTTCTTGCGTAGTCCGTTCCATGCCATATTCAGGAAGTCTTCTATGAGGTATTCTGCAGGCTTGATGTCGCCCACATTGAGCACCCATATTTGCTGCACGCCTCTCATGTATGCCTCTGTAAGCTGCTGGCGCATCAAGAATGGAGATGCAGTTCCTAACCATAGGTAGTCGTGAGGTCGTCCCCAGTACGACACATGATAGTAAAGTCCATTACCTCCGTCGCGCAGCATCTCGTCCTCAGTAGGGAAGTGCCTTATGTATCCGAAATTGTCGTCAGTCCACATTATTGTCACATCTTCTGGCACTTGGAGACCGTTATTGTAGATATCCAGCACCTCCTTGTAAGGGATGAACACCTGTGGTATTTCCTTTGGCTTCTTTTTGAGTTCGTCGGCAAGCAGCGCGCGCTGGTCTAATATGACCTTTTGGAGGAGGGCGAGTTTTGTGCTGTCATTTTTAGCCCCCAGCATTGCTCCGTCGTGCAAGCCTCTCATGCCTATTGTATAGACCATCTCCTGGTCTTTTACCTGTCGGATGCGTTCGCTCCAGAACGATTTTATTCGTTCGGCATTTGTTGCGTAGTTGTATTCGCCCTTTCCTCTTAGCATCCATTCTGTGGCAGGTGTAGTTGCCAAAGGTTCGCAATGGCTGCCGCCAACATAAATGCCGTATTTGTGAGCCATGTCACGATTGCCGGCAATCGTGAAGAATGGTCTTGAGCATTCGTGCATTGATGGCCAGTAGTAGTTTGCTCGTAGGCGGAGCATCAGCTGGAAAATTTTCTCGTTCGTTTCAGGTCCGATAAATCCGCCGCTCCAAGGGAGTATGCCGAAATCCTCATCGTTGATAAAGATGCCTCTGTAAGTCACAGCAGGGCATTGCTCTGTGATGAAGTCAGAGTAGAGTGCTACGTTCGCCTTGTCTGGCACACAGTCTGCCCACCACTCCCATGGAGAGACACCCATAATCCTTGAAAATTCCAAAAGTCCGTATGCCAATCCGTGAGCGTCAGCTCCGTCAATGATGAGTCTGCCTTCCTCTACATGCAGTCGGAAGCCTTCGCGTGGCAGTTCTGTGTCAATGGTGGCTATGATGTCGGCTTTGTTCCTGTTGATTACTCGTGTCAGTTCGCTTCCGAGCACAGCCTTCACATCTTCAGTGAGCATTTCAAGAGCGGTGTTAGCTACTGGCGTGTCGATCTCTTGCATGAATATCGAAAGCCTCTGACCTTGGCTGACAGTGAAATCCTGAGCATAAGAATTAACGCAAGATATCACCAACAATAAAAAATATAGAATTTTCTTCATCATCACATTATATATTATTATGCAAAATTAAGAATTATTGATACAAGTATGAATAAAATTGATACAAAACTTATTATTGCTATCTATATTTTTTATATATCTTTGCAAAATGATTGCAACATGGAAAACTAAAAGCACTAATTTGCGAGAAGCGATAGACTTAACCAATTTTTGCGCTTCAGTTTTGGTGAATGAATAGAAACAACTTGAAAAATATAATAAAACATAACAAATTATGAAGTTAAAAGATATCTCTTCAGGCAATTTTAATGCCTCAGAATGGGAAGCTAAAGGATACGAACTTCCTAAATTTGATATTGCTGCCGTACAGAAGAAGACTCATGACGAACCAACTTGGGTTCACTTCGGAGGAGGCAACATCTTCCGTGCATTCCCAGCAACAATCCTCAACGACGCACTCAACACTGGCCAGTACGACCGTGGTGTTATCGTAGCAGAGACTTTCGACTACGAGGTTATCGACAAGGCTTACGCTCCTTACGACAATCTCTCGCTTGCCGTTTCGCTCTGCTCAAACGGCACTATTGAGAAGAAAATCATTGCCTCTGTCACAGAATCGCTGAAGGCTGACTATCAGTTTGAAGACTGGAGCCGCCTTGTTGAAATCTTCAAGAATCCATCCCTTCAGATGATTTCGTTCACAATCACAGAGAAGGGCTACACTTATAACGATGCCGACCTTGCACGCGGTCTCACTCCTGTGTTCGCTATGGGTAAGGTCACAGCACTCTTGCTTGAGCGCTTCAACGCTGGCAAGCTTCCACTCACCGTTCAGTCTATGGACAACTGCTCGCACAATGGTGACAAGGTTAAGGCTGGCGTGTTTGGATATGCTGAGAAGTGGGTGGCTGACGGACTTGCTCCAGCTGAGTTCCTCGACTACCTCAAAGACGAGACAAAGATTACTTTCCCTTGGTCTATGATTGACAAGATCACTCCTCGTCCTCATCAGAAGGTGAAGGAGATGCTTGCTGCTGATGGCTTCGAGGATAATGACTACATTGAAACAGAGAAGCATACATTCACAGCTCCATTCGTGAATGCAGAAGAGGTGCAGTACCTCGTCATCGAGGATAACTACACTAACGGCCGTCCTCCACTCGACCTCGGAGGTGCCCTCTACACAACTCGTGAGACAGTTGACCAGGTAGAGACAATGAAGGTGACAACATGTCTCAACCCTCTCCACACAGCAATGTCTATCTACGGCGTGATGCTCGGATACACTCTCATCTCAGCTGAGATGGCAGACGAGGATCTTCGTCCATTCATCCAGAAGATTGGCTACATGGAGGCTATGCCTGTTGTTACTGACCCAGGTGTTCTCAACCCATACGAGTTCATTGGTGACGTCATCAACAAGCGTCTCCCTAACCCATTCATGCCAGATGCTCCACAGCGTATCTCTACTGATACTTCTCAGAAGCTCCCTATCCGCTTCGGCGAGACAATAAAGAAGTATGTCGCTCGTGGTCTCGACATGAAGAATCTCGTTCTCATTCCACTCACTCTTGCAGGCTACGCTCGTTTCCTCAAGGCACTCGACGACAACCTCGAACCATTCTCACCATCATCAGACCCTAAGCTTGATGAGCTCATGGCAATCGTGGAGACCCTCCCTATCCCTCCCTATGAGGGAGGGGACGCAGATCCAAATGTGGACTGGCACGAATGCCTCTATAAATTATATTCACGCGAAGACATCTTTGGAGTTAATCTTTATGAGGTTGGTCTTGGCGAGAAGATTGAAGGTATGGTCAAGGAACTTTATGCAGGAAAGGGTGCTGTGAGAAAGACATTGCATAAATATACTCAAGCAAGATAAAAGACCCACCCCGGCCCTCCCTGTGAGGGAGGGGGTGCCATGCGGTATGTTTGTTCGATGAAATTCGCAATACAGTAAATTAAAGCAAATGAAACATAATTCCCAACCTATTGACAATTCCGATAGCGGAGTAACTTCCCACTCCCTCCCTCACAGGGAGGGAGGGGGTGCCATGCGGTATGTTTGTTCGATGAAATTCGCAATACAGTAAATTAAAGC
>JAKSLL010000030.1 GCA_024401215.1 Bacteroidaceae bacterium | reverse complement strand
GTTGGAACGTCAGCAATTAACACTATTCTAAGAATTATAAGGAAAAGATGGAAATAAAAGGCAAAGTGCATTGCTTCTTTGAGCAAAGCGGAACTTTCAAGAATGAGTTTATCAAGTTGGGCATCCCTGCGGAAGACTACGACATCCAGAACAACTTCGGGGAAACTGACCATATTACAGATTTGTTTGCCGAAATTAGGGGGGGGGGTACGAGGGTGAACCGTCAATCTTTGATAATTTCACAGAAGATGATCTCATCATAGCGTTCTTTCCTTGCATATTTTTCTGCCAGGCATCACAAAGTGCATTCACTTACACTTACAACAATTATCAGAAGATGGGCATCAAGAAAAAGACAGAGTGTATTCTGGAACGCTCCAAAAACCGAGAGTATTTCTACAGTCTTCTGATAAAGCTATTCTGCATAGTTCAAATGAAAGGCTTGCGAATGATTGTTGAGAATCCTTACAGCGGACAGCATTACCTCATACTTGCACAAAATTTTGTCATGCCTCCTACGATGATAGATCATAACAGGCAAATGCGAGGTGACTATTTCAAGAAACCTACAGCGTTCTGGTTTGTGAACTGCTCTCCAACATTCGGACAGTCATTCCAAAAGCCAGTAGAAACAAAGACAGTGTTCACGGCAAAAGGTGCAAGCCGTGCAGGTTTATGCAGTGAAGAGCGTTCGCTTATTCACCCTAATTACGCAAGGAACTTTATCTGCGACTTTGTGATCGGCAGACAGCAGAAGAATACGATACCAGATATGTTTGCAAATTATTCTTAGCCATAATGACAAACGAACAGAGAGCAATCGCAATTGACAGAAGGTTGTGCGGTGACAAGATAAAAGACATTGCTAAAGACCTCAACTTGAAATATCAGGCGGTAGCGTCCTTCCTTATCAGCCGTGGCATAAAAATGGTAAAGTCGAGCCAGAAGAAATGGACAGCAGAGGAAGATGCAATACTGATGAGGTTTGCAACGCAACGATGCAATTTGAAGCATTTGCAGGCAGAATACTTCAAAGACAGGTCACGAGGTGCAATTTCTCTAAGACTGCACCAGAAAAGAAAGCAGTACGGAATAACATTACCGTAAATAGCATAAGGGGATGTGACGCAAAGGCGAAGCGTCAGGAAACAATAGAGCCACGGCAATTAACTTTTCTTTTTGGTAGCACAAAGCAAAACAGAGTTCGAGTCTCGCCATCCCCTCAAATATAAAAACAATAAAACTAAACAATTATGAAAGCAAATGAATTGATGATAGGGGATTGGGTAAAGTACACCCGAAAACGAGACCAATATAATCGAGTAATAAAAAATCCTAAAACGATTTTCATACGTATTGAAAGCATAGTAGAAGAGGGTGTTAACGAAGAATACCACCAATGTGATTTTGAATGGATAGAATACAACGAAATAGAGCCTATTCCTCTCACAGAAGAGATATTGAAGGCGAATGGATTCACAAGAAACGGAATGTTTATGAGTAAATGCTGGAACGATTCAGATATTATATATGCCAATGGTTCGTTTGACAATCATATAGACATTTCGACTTGCGGAAACGATTGTCATTCTGAATACCTTAATATAAGATTACCACACATAGGATTTGGAATGCCTATGTATTATGTTCATGAACTCCAGCACGCTCTACGCTTGTTCGCACTGGATAAGTTGGCGGATAATTTCAAAATTGAATAAAGATGAAAAGATACTTAAAATAATAGCAAGATTATGGAAGATATTTTTGCAATACTTGATAAGTTATTGAAGATGCCAAAGGAGTATCTGCATTATGCTTTAATAAAACTTATGATAGAAGATAAGATAGACTTTATAGAAATGAATAAGGTTTATGTAGAATACTTAGAAATGCAGAATAAAGATAAGGCTTTAAAACTTTCTGATGCTAACTCTTGTACTTTATCTTTATTGATGAATTTCAAGAAAGAGAACAAGCACAATCATGCAGACATCCATTGGGCATTGTACAACCTGAACGAATCAAAGCAGTTCCAGATGGACAGCCTTAACGAGAAGTTCAACTACAACAAAGAAGAGGACTGCAAGTTCTCTTTCTACTACAGAGATAAGCACAACAAATAATTTCAAAATGGGATAATTATGGAAGAATTATACTGGATAACTAGAATAGGAACATTGTCAGACATTTTGTGTCTGAGTGCAATTATTAGTTTTGTAATAGCCTTTTGTACAGGAACTTTTCTTTTGGCATATATAAAAGACTATGACCCAACAAGTGAATGGGAAAGTGATAAGACTTTTGCACAACAGTATGACTTATTAAGAAAAATATGGAAGGTATCTATGATTGTTTTCATCGTCACTACGGTAGCTTCTACATTTGTGCCATCCAAGAAAGATTTGCTTATAATCTACGGAGGTGGTACTGTAATCGACTTTGTTCAAAATGATAGCATAGCAAAGCAGATACCACATGAAGCAGTAGAGGCATTGCATAAATACTTAACGGAAGAATGAAAAGACTTCCATTAAGATAAACTAAAAAGAAACTAAAAATTGAATAATATGGAAAGAGTTTCATTTGCAGTCGCTAAAGTAATTAAAGAGGCAGGTTATCCACAAGAATTAAAAGAAGGAACGATTTTTTATTGTGAAAACGGTCTGAGAGATAAGTATAATAGTGAGTTATATGAATTATTCGACCCGATGTATTGTGTATGTCCTTATGTACTTGACGTCTGGTTGTGGTTGTGGCGAGAGAAAGGAATACGGTTTGATGTAGAAGATTTATGGGATGCAGAATTATCATATCCCGAAAGAGGATGTGCAAGTAATACTAATCAATTAGGTGGGATTTGCACTCCTGAAGTATCAGACCCTGAAGAAGCCATCGAGAAAGCAATAAAGTGTTTGGTGACAAATGATTTATTAAAGTAACATGATTTGGCATAATATTAAGAATGAAGGCAATCCAAAACAAGATGGTAAATATAAAGTGCGTGCCATTAATGGTTGGATTGGTGAACTAAATTATAAAGTATGTGGTAACTATTGGCATACAATGGGTTATCAAAGTGATATTAAAGATTGGGCAGAATTATGAAAACAATTAGTGATTACACAACCTACTGCACACCAGAGCAGACAAAGAAGGCTTTGGAATTCGGTGCACCGATAGAAGCAAACAAGGATTATAGTAATGGAAATCTACCTGAGACACTATGTATTTATGGTGATATAATTAACAAAGATGTGTATGGCATAGGTGAATGTACTATTTTACATATTCCTACCACATGTCAAATGATTGGGTGGTTGGAAGAGCAAGGAATACAAATAAGTATAATGTTCTGTTATCAAGTAAGTTCTTTAAGATGGAATTACGATTTAGATAATAATAACATGATATTATTTGAACACAATAGTATTGGCTATCCTACTCGCAAAGAAGCAACCCTCGCAGCCATAGATGCAGCACTGGAGTATTTAACTAACAACAAGAAGTGACTATGAAACCTCCAAAACAAATCTACGCTAAAGTTGAAGTGATAAATGGCGAAGAAGTCTTGCGGCTATCTACAAGTCCGTTTCTTAAAGGAAATATAATCTATAAATTAACTGCAGAGAGAATACAAGAAAAGGCAATGAGTTTCACAGACGAACGGTTAATAAACATCTACGCAAGCCTACAAAACTGCCACCATTTTACTGATGAGCAAATTGAAAAGTTAGGCTTATTCGCGGAACAAGCATCTGTAGTTGTTGGTGAAAGTCCTACTTCTATCATTGAAAAAATCAACAACCAGTTAAACGACCAAGCCGTGCAAGAACCATCGGAAGCACTTTTTGCAAAGTACCTTCACCCTCGCATATACGATACGTTAGACGGCTACAATCCCAAGCGTAAGAAGCACGGCAAGACTGACGCTCAACGCAAGAAGGAAACTGCTAAACGGCATAAGCGTAACAAGAACAAAAAGACACATAGGAAATGAAAAAGATAACATTTAGCATCACCCTTTACGGATGGAAGGACTTCAAGAAATGGTTTTGGGATTTATTCTGCTTTCCTCGCAGGAAAATCGTTGTTCAATGGCTGGACTTTCACAATGATAAGTTGCAAGATGAAATCTGCCACTTTTACTATGATAAGGAAGGACTTGTTTACTCAAAGACCGAAGATATGTATAAGTACAACGAGTTTTGCAACAAGGTGAAGGAAATCATCAAGAAGCAAACCGAACACACAACTTTCTTAATCATGCAGAAATGAACAAGATAATGTTTAATGACTCCTTCGGACTCACGAAGGCGGTGAAGACAGGTGACAAGACAATGACAAGGCGCATCGCCTATGACTTTCGCAAGCATACAAGTCACATGGTCTTTAGGAGTGTTTTGCTCCCAAGTGGAAGCATTACATACATGGATGGCAAGGTACAGGTTCTTGATGAACTGCCAAAGCCACGTTACAAGGTTGGTGAAGTGGTGGCGGTGGCGCAGTCATACAAAGACCTCCTCGGTGAAGAGTACCTGCCTACGTCCATCGAAAACGAGATAATTGCTCTCGTAGAGGCAGACAGCAAAGGAATATCTAACAAGATGTTTGTCCGTGCTGACCTCATGCCTCTTCGCATTAAGATGATAAACTACCGCGTTGAACGCTTACAGGACATCAGCGATGAGGATTGCTTGAAGGAAGGTATAACATCATTCAAGAATAAGTATGGAGTTGATGTTTATAGCATTGGCAATGGCAGTTGCTTTTCAACCGCAAAACTCGCCTTCGCTGCCCTCATTGACAAGACTTGTGGCAAAGGCACATGGGAAAGCAACCCTTACGTTCATGTTTACGAATTTGAAAAGAACAAATGATATGAACAGAAAAGAACAAATCGAAAAAGTTGCGAAAGAGACTTTCGGACTTCCATTGTCGGAAGAATTTGTGCAAGGTGCTGAATGGGCAGACGAAAACCCAAAGAGCAAATACAACCTCTCCGATGTGGATTTGATGGCTTCCCAGTTAGACACCATCATCAACGCAGCAGAGCGAATGACTACAGGAAATATGGCAAATTACAAGAACCAAACGGGTATCTCCTTTATCATCGCAGAAAAGGAAGATGGCACCTATGACGTAAACATGGGTAGCAACGCAGACCTCCCACAGGACGGACTGCCAGTGAAACTTTACACGGGAATCATGCAAGCCGTGTGTGACTACATGGAAGAGCATAACACGAAGAAGACGTGCAGTTGCTCCGACCCTAAACTGATCGAAAGAATGCTTGTAGTAATCAAAAAGATTGCCCAGACAAAGCAGGAAGTAAACAAGGCATCCAACCAGATAGCCGCCTACGAGATAGGTCAGCAAATGGGCAAACTGATTGACGAACTTGTGAGCCTGTATGCCGAAATGGAACAGAAGTAATTAGAGTTATAGAGTAAACATTATGGCAAAAGACTGGACAGGAAGCAAGGTTTCGCTTTTCAAAATGAATGGCGCAAGCAACCACTGTTCCCAAGAGAGACAGCGAGAAGACTATTATGCCACAGAGCCTATCGCAACCGAGTGGCTGTGCAAGCTGGAAAAGTTTGACGGCAAGATTCTGGAACCTTCGTGCGGAGAGGGACATATTAGTAATGTGCTTATTAAGCATGGTTACGATGTCACAAGCCGTGATCTTGTTGACCGTGGTTATGGCGGTGTTGCTGATTTCCTTTCTATTGATAATCTGGCATGGGAAGGAAATATCATAACCAACCCACCCTACAAATACGCAAAGGAGTTTGTACAGAAAGCACTGCAGATCATCCCTAAAGGCAAAAAAGTTGCAATGTTTCTTAAACTGACTTTTCTTGAAGGTAAGAACAGAAAAGAATTGTTCAAAATCACCCCCCCCATTCGAATTTATGTAAGCTGTTCACGGTTAAAATGTGCAAAAAACGGAGATTTTGACAGCATGGACGGCAGCGCAACAGCCTATGCATGGTTTGTGTGGGAGAAAGGTTTCAAAGGTGATCCTGCAATTAAATGGTTCAATTAAATAACATCAAAAATGAATAGAAAAAAAATTAAAATGCTCGGAAAGATATTTGCTTTCCTTGAAATGGCATTTGTGCTATTGTCATTCATCCTTCTAATAGTAAATTGTTTTGGCAATGTTAGCCAAATTGTCTGTATTGGCTGGCTCGTATTATTCGTATTATCAACTACAAACCTGCTTGTGATTTATATGCTTATCGAAATATACGAGCAAAAGGTGAAGAGCGCAAAAATGTTCATGGAAGACTTTATCAGAGACATTAAGCAAATGCATACACAAGCAAAAGAAGATGCTTACGGCTATCCCAGCGAGAGCAATAGGACAAGACGTGACACCCTTTATAGAGTGCTAACGGCATTAGAAAAGCATAACTCCAATTAGCAATGCATCCTGAGACAAGAAAAGTCACAATCTACTGGCGAACGACCAACAGAAGCATCATCAAGAAAATTCGTGATAAGTTTGGCATTCCCAACGGCATGACGGTATGCGGTGAGACTGATGCAGACATCAATGTGGCAGACTTTCCCCTGCTCGAACTTACAGCAGAGAAAGGCTACATAGATATTCGATATAATCAAAGAAAAGAGTATTACCCTATATTCTATTAACGTATGAAAAAAGAAATATTACAGAAAATTTCCGACACGGCACACGGCATCAACGTGGCTAACGGATTCAACGAGGCAGAGAGCACTAAACGCTCTATAGCCCTCATAGTAAGTGAACTTGCAGAAATGCTTGAAGCCGACCGCAAAGGCAGATGGTCAAAGAATATCATTGAAGACCTTGCAAAGCGAGACAGCAACCTTATATACGGAATGACAATTAGGCAGGCTCACCAGTTCATCGCAGCACACGAGGACTCTCTCGCATGGTTCAAGGAGTGCGTGAAAGACACCGTAGAAGATGAGCTTGCAGATGTGGTAATTCGCATTGCTTCCTATCTCGCTGCCATTGGCTATACAATGGAGCTTGACATCAATTCAGAGGACACGATAGGATATGCTGCCCCAAACATATTATCACAAGACGTTCCTGAAAACATTTTTGATCTGATGGAAGGTGTTGTCCGATGCGCCAACATGTCACCTATAGAGCTGGAGAAGATGGCTCACTATGCTTTCCTTTATGCAGAAATGCTTGACATAGATCTTGAATGGCACGTGTGGGCAAAGCTGGAATACAACAAAACTCGCTCTCATTTGCACGGTAAAAAATACTAAAAAAAACTCCCTGTCACGCAAATTGTGGCAGGGAGATAATCATTTACACCTAATTTCATCATGTTCAAAATTTTCAGCACAAAGTTTATCCAAAAGAACGGAAAAATTCATCACGACAACACCATTCACCACACAGAGGATCTTGAAGCTTACAGGAGGGCTTTGATGCAACCAAAGTACAGGCATATTAACTTCATATACGAAATAATACCAGATGATAACGGAGAAGATACACAAAATTAAATATTTGCGTGAGCAGAAAGCCTATTTCGCAAAAAAGGAATACGAGCAATCCAGACCTATAGAGTTTGATCAAGACAAGATTCCTAATTATTTCAGCAGATTCAATAAAGTGTCAAACCCAAGCAACAAGGATAATGTCAAAATGTTCGTGTTTCTGATGTTCTACATCTATTCCCCTGCATCATGCGTGGGAAGAGGAGTGAAATGCGGATTGAGAAAGAATATCGCTAAATTACTGCATATAAGCAATTCTGCCGTTTCACAGCAATTTAGCGATGCAAAGGTGCTATACGAGAAGCACACAGGGTTCAGATTGGAGACTGACCGTATTTATTATGCGATGGGATTTGAATAAAGACGCTCTGAATTTATCCATCCATTCCAAATGCCAAGTCCATCTGGCTCACCGTCAACCATAAGACTCAGGAATGTGTAAATCTTACGGTGTGATTCAACAGTGTTTGACAGGTAATCGCCCATATCTGCATTTACAAACAAGTTGATGAAGAAATCGGTATAGTGCTTATTGTATTCCATTGAAATTTTCAAACTGCTCTCTATTGTCTGGGTGGTCAATATTACCTCGTTCAAGAGCATGAGGAGCTTGAGCATGCGAAGATTCATTGCATAGTCAATCATGTACATGTCCTCATCAATATACTCCCATACGCTGGGCGTTCTTTTCCTTACCGTGGCAAGGAACTCTTCTGCTGTCCTAACGTCTGCAGCTGGATCTTCTGTAATGAGGACGCATAGAACGAAAGCAAGAAATTCTTTATCCTTATCTGCAGGTGCTTCATAGGAGCGCAAGATTTCCATATAAGCCTTCTTGTGTGTGTCGTACGAATATCCTGTTTTAGCCATAACCTTAATGTTTTTGAAATTTACCTTTTCTTTCGATATACATTGCTGACCTTGCCAAGGTGAAACACCATGAGCCACCATGCGAACTGTGGAGGATTGCCCAAGACTCTGCCAGGCTCAAAGGTGATGCTCTCAACCTCTACCGTGCAAGTGTCTCTGTCTTTAGCGTACCCAACTGCAAGATTTAAGCGCTTAATATCCTTTGGCACAAATGGGTAATTACCATTGTTGTAATCGTCCCAGTAATATGTTTTTGAAGAATCTGTCGTTTCTGGATTCAGCTCAAATCCGCTGCTATTGTCAGCCTTTTTGAGGTATCTGTTCATAGTGATGCCCAGCTTCACCTCTCTGTACTCTTCTTTTTTTGTGCCAGCCACAATCTGGTCAAAGTAAACCTGCTTGATTGGCAGGTAGAGTTCTTCGTCATTGTTCATCTTCTAAACTGTTTACAAGATTCTTCAAATCCTCAACGCTCTCTACTTTGTGAATTTTCTTATTGATCTCTACAAAACCAATCACGCTATCCTGCGACTCATCTTCTTTGTAGAAATCTGCCACTTCGCAACCGACAGCCTCTGCTATCCTCTGTAAGGTTTTCTGAGTGGGATTACGCTGTAAGTTCTGCATGAGCGTGACACGTGAAATACCAATGCGACTTGCAACCTCTGTGATTGTCAAGCCATGTTTTTTAATTACTGCTTTTACGTTCATAGTTTTGATGTTAATAAATGTATGATTATCTTAATTCGCTGCAAAGGTAAAGACTTTGCTTGAAACACGCAAACATTTATACAAAAAAGTTAGAATAAAATCATACACAATAACTAAAACACATATACTTTGTATGATTTAGTACAAATTTATATAATTTTGAATAAAATCATACATTTTTATTACATATTATTTGTTTGTACGAATAAAATCATATACCTTTGCATCAAATTTAAGAAACAAACTAAAAAATTACAAAATATGGCAACTCAAAACTACAAGTACAAGGTCACTTACCTTCATGAGTACAAGGCATTGGCATTCGTAAGAATCGCAGACGATGCTCTTCTCTATGTAAACGAGAATGAAATGTACGTCAGAATGTACGCAGAAGGTTTCTGCAACGCAAAGAACGAGAAATTCTTCATTGAATAACAACATAAAGAAACAGGCATCATGAAACGATATGTTGTAAATTTCAAGAACCGCACTTTTGGCGAATGGGTATGGGCAGATAACAAGCGTGAAGCAAGAAAACAGATGCAACCTTACGCAAAGTGTACTGGTGACAAAATCACAAGCGTAGAAGAAGTATAACTAACACGGCAGGTGTAACACCCTGCCACTAAAACGATAGAGGCTTTAATTATGATAGCATTACGAGTAGAATTGACGCATACGAACAAGAAAGGCTACGGTCAGTTCGCAAGCAAGGCAGTAGGCGCAACCAACAAGCAAGACCCGAACATTGAGGTTACTTTCCTTGATGATGATTGCGGTATCACGTTTCTCTTACGCACTTGCAACGACAGGCGCATTTCAGTAAAGAGAGTGACAACGGTCATGAACTACCTGCAAGAATATCTTTACAATCACCTCCCTGCAATAGACAGGTACAAAGAACTTGAAATTTTAGACTAATATGGCACAGATTATCAAATCAAATGGCGAGACCAAGACGGTAGAGCCAAAGAACGGCACAGGCTTCAAGTTAGAAGAGTTGCAAGCCATCGTAGGCGGTTACATACAGATAGCCTACCTTCGAGACGATGAAATCATGGTGATGGACGATGAGGGCAAACTGAAAGAAAAAGACCTCAACCTACAGGCATCATTGAGATATAGAAGAGACGTGAACCCTTACGACTCCGTTGTAGGTGACGTTCTCATTTGTAAAACCGAACAAGTTAAGTGATATGAGCGAAAATGTTATTACCAAGATAGTGAAAGAAATCATTTGGCTTCATACACCTGCAAAGGTGCGCAAAATGAGCGTATGCGCCTACATTGACGAACTTCAACGTATGGCAAAGCAAATCGGACTGGCATTCAGCCGTGACGAATTGTGCAAGGCTCTACAGATAACAGCAATTGCAATCAGATAAAAGATAACGAGGGGTCTAACAAACTCCTCACAATTCAAACTATTATGACAGAACAAAACGAAAATCAGCAGGTCAACGAAGCACCTGCTGTTGAGAAAAAGAACGAGAGTGTAGCTTCCGAGCAGTCACCAAAGCAGACTTTCGATGATTTGAAAGTTGGTGATATTATTACAGATGGAGAAAATCATATTAGTGTGTATAGCGGTCAATCCAAGCAATACATATACGTGAGCTCTCACTTTGTCTTTTACAACTCCATAAAATGCATCTATATTGATACACTTATAGAAAAAAGTTCAGAATTGCGCAAGGCAACTGAGATTGAGAAGAAATTACTCAGTGAGTTTACATCAAGATTTACTAGCATCTGTCAGGAATAAACAACATTCTATCTTTAATGGACACCCACATGACAACATCATAGTGGGTGTTCTTGTTTATTTTCTAACTTAAAAATATAAGTAAGCAGACTCATGGCAAAATGCTTTACACATACGCACGTAAAGAGTACCTTTGCCATGTATTAAATATATGCACAATGAGAACATTAAAACTTTCAATCAAACAAAGATACCTTGACGCTATCAAAGATGGCAGAAAGGTGCAAGAATTTCGTGAGGTAAGACCGAACAACATCAAGAAGTTTCTGCAGCTGGATGCGAACGGCTTCGAGATTGAGGACGATAATGCCAATGCAATTCCAATAGAGTATGACGCTATCCTATTCACAGGCAAAGAGACAGGTGACACGGCTCTCGTTGAAGTGAAGGGTGCAAAGTGCGAAATCATGGTTGATGAAGATAATCAGCCGATAGAGTACGAGTACAACGGTCAAATCTGGGTGGTTGAGAGAGTTGTATATGACCTCGGCAAGATCATTGAGCATACCACCGTGAACAGTCGTTCCTAGAAAGTTAAACATCATAAATCTTAAAGATTATGGCTAGACAGACATCAATTCAGAGACGTATTAACGGCAGAACGGGTGCTTACATGGGCAACCGTAACCGTCACCAGCTGATTGCGGGCAATCGTTTAGGAAGTCACCGAACCGTATATCGCCAACTTCGCAGAAGCTTTGGCATGTCAGCAGGCTAACGGCATGACACTAATGGAACAGACACATAGGACTATTGACGCTGTAAGGGTAAGCTCGGACAGCGTAATAGTCTTTTGTAGCTTAGGGAAGGACTCACTCGTTACATTGGATCTTATATATCCAAAGTTCAATCGTATAGTCTGTGTCTTTATGTATTTTGTTCCTCACCTCGAACACATAGAGAACTGGGTGAACTGGGTTAAGACACGCTATCCGAAGGTAGAGTTTATGCAAGTGCCGCATTGGAATCTATCGTACATACTCCGTGGAGGTCTTTATTGTGTCCCCAATCCGAAAGTGAAGTTGATAAAACTCGCTGACGTGATTAAGGCGATCCGCTTGAAGACAGGCATTGGCATTGCGCTCCTTGGAATGAAAAAGGCTGACGGCATGAACAGACGCTTGATGCTGAAAGGCTACGAAGGAGAAAATTATATCCACAATGGCTGTGCATACCCACTTGCGGACTGGACGCAGAAAGACGTTCTCGCATATATGAAACAAGCGCAGCTTCCTGAGCCTATCCGCTATTCGCTAAAAGCAAGCAGCGGAACAGGCTTCAATATTGACTGCTTTCTTTGGTTGCGAGAAAATTTCCCACAAGACCTGCAGACGATATACAAGGTATTCCCAATGAGTGAGAGAATATTATTTGAGTATGACAACGCACAAAAGAAATAACATCATGGCAAGACGAAAAAGTTTCGGGCAAATTCTCGACCAAGCGGACAGAATTGCTAGCAACCCTCGAATAACACCAGCACGAATGGCTCGTGCAAACATAGCAGCAGACCGATACACTGACAATATCATGCGAAGGAAAGGCTTCCGTGGAAAGAATGCTTATGACAGAGGGTTTTCAAGAAACTCATACATGGGTTTAAATGCTGGATGATTCCGTGGGAGAAGGAATTTACATCTATGGTATGAACGGTGGCAAACGCAGATATACCAAGGATCTGCAGTCGTTTGCCACTACTGTCATTGCAAATGGAAGGGCAAAAGGTTCTTTGTATAGGTTCGGCAAGGTAAGCAAAACAATACTGTCAGAGCTTGCACGTCAAGGAATACGCTCGAAGACTGAGACGGCAGCCATTTTAGACAAGACGATCCTGAAATACAAAAACCATCCTAAAAGAAGCAAAGGAGCAGTTGTGAGTTTCAGACGCTTCAAGATGGTTGAAGCAGCCGTCAAAAAGCCTAAGCATGTTTATATTGACACGCATAGAAACCGACTGGTATTTGTGTCATCAGTGAAATATGCCAAAGGAAAGGTGCTGAAAGTCGTGATAGAGCCAAACCAGAAATTCAAGACAAAATTCTATCATACGGTCACATCAATAGGCGTGGTGAATGCATACAACATGGCAGAAGGCTCGTATAAAAAAATAAAATAGGGACTTTCGCCCCTATCCTAAGGATTGACCAGGGAGTCGAACCCTGGATATACTGCCCTTTTGGGGAAGCCCCGAACTACCGTTGCGACCATCAATCCACTGCAAAGATATAAATAATATCTTGAAATAGCAAAAAATAATAACAAAAAAAATTAAGAGAGCAGTCAAAATGAACGTAAGCAAGTATTTTACAGGCATAAACATAGAGATCAAGCGGTCTCTCATACATTTTGCCGATTACAACCCTCGTGAAATAAGCGAGGAAGAGCGCAAGAACATCAAGCGTGGCATTAAGAAGTTCGGTCTTCTTGGCGGTCTCGTGGTCAACAAGCAGACAGGATTCACCATTGTGCAAGGACATCAGCGTATCAGTGTCATGGATGAGCTGGAAAAGTTCAACCCTGACACAAAGGAAAACGACTACGTTGTAAGAGCTGAGGTCATAGACGTTGACTTGAAGAAAGAGAAGGTGATTAACATTCTCCTCAACAACCCCAACGCACAAGGTAAGTGGAATCGTGACAAGCTCGCACAACTCGTTGCTGAAAAAATTGAGTACAAGGATGCAGGTCTCACAGATGCAGATCTCTCGCTTCTTGGTCTTGATTATATGTTCCAGACTAGCGAAGAGCAGAACATTGCAGATGAGCTCGGTGAACTCATGCAAGGCGTAGAAGCGGAGAAAGAAGCAGAGCGTGAGGAGCGAAGGGCAGAAAAGCTCGCACAGCAGCAGGCAGAAAGGGCTGCAAAGGTGGCGCACATGAATGAAGTAAAGCAAGAAGTTCGTGATGCAGCTCAGAAATCGGCAGACAATATGGATGCTTACGTCATGCTCTCGTTCAGTGACATAACAGCAAGAAACAACTTCCTCATGCGCTTCGGCTACGATGCAGACCAGAAATTCATCAAGGGCGAAGACTTTGACATGAGAGTGGAAGCCGTTGATATTGATGAGGAGGAATAGCGTATGTCAGCAAGCAAGAAATTTAACTATGACGGCAAGGATTTCTATGATGCGATAGGCAACCTTGCAAGCAGAGACTTCAATGACTCCGAAATTGCCCTTCATATTGGAAGCGAGGTGAAAGACATCATCGAAGCACGCAATGACAAAATCATGAAGCAGATCAATGATGGTGTTGATGACATTGATGACATGCCAGAACTTGAAGACACGTCCTGTATTCCCGATTCATTGTCTGCCGAGGTGTTTTCTCGTATGAAATCTGGCAATTATGAGGGATGGAACGAACAAGAGAACAAGCTGCGCTCTATGCTCATTTCTCAAGTATTGGAACGCGCACGCTCCAAACTTGTGCTTGTTTACAAGGGTGTGTACGACAAGATTGCCCTCGGCAAGTGGAAAACTAAGTCAGTAACCACCACCACATCATCAAAGGTGAACAAGGAGGGTGAACGCTATGAGGAGACAGTGACCACAGAGACTACGCAAGACCTTGCTCCTAATCTCCAGGCACTCACCATGTGGAGATTCCACCATGATAAAGAGTTCCGTGAGGAAATGGCAGCAATGAAGAAGATGGATGTTTCTGTTGAAGCGGACAAGGGTATTGAGAAGATAAATATCAGTGTAGCGTATAACAAGAAGGAAGATTTGGAACTTCAAGAAAACAATAAGCAATGAGAGAATTGAATCTGAATTGTACACCAGTCTTTGCAAGAGCTCAGAAAGCATTCGATAGCGGACGCTTCAACGTCTATGTATTCGAGGGCGGTAGCCGTAGCAGCAAGACGTACTCAATTATTCAGTTCTTTATCGTGATGGCATTGACCAGTACAGAGCGAAAACGCATTGCCTGCTGTCGTAAGAAAGGAACTTGGCTTCTTGCTACAGTATGGGTTGATTTCAAAAAAATTATAACCGACATGGGATTGTTGGGAAGAGTCTATATCAACAATTCTAAACACATTATCCGCATCAAGGACTGGACTTTTGAGTTTGTAGGACTTGATGATACGCAGAGACTCCACGGTCTCACATGTGATGCGTTTTGGATAAACGAAGCGATGGAGGCTAACAAGAATGACTTCGACCAGTTAGAGCAGCGATGCAAGGATTTTGCCATTCTTGATTACAACCCCTCCGCAGAGGAACACTGGATATACGACAATGTGTGTCACCGTCCCGACTGCTACTTTGACCACTCAACGATGCTTGACAATCCGTTTATCCCTGCCAACATGAAGAGAAAGATTCTCTCTTATGAGCCAACAGAGGAAAATTATGCAAACGGAACGGTTGACATCAGAAAGTGGAAAATCTACGGACTGGGTGAGCGTGCTAAACTCGAAGGTCTCATCTTTGACAAGGTTTCACTCATTGACTCCATCCCATTCTTCGTTAAACGCAAGTGGCGAGGTTTGGACTTTGGCTTCACGAATGACCCAACAGCGATTGAGACGGTTGCCTTTCATGACAATTGCCTGTATATTGATGAAGAGTGCTATGATACACACATGACCACTCCCGACATCATTGCAAGGCTCAAAGAGCAAGAAGAGGCACGCACTCGCAGGATTTGGGCAGACAATGCAGAACAGCGTGAGGTTACTGAAATACAAAATGCAGGACTCCCGATTGTGTCAACGATGAAGGGTGCTGGCTCTATTCTCTTCGGCATTGACTTCATGCAAGGTCTTAAACATATATATGTAACGGAGAAATCTTTTAACGTCAAGAAAGAGTTTGACAACTACACTTGGAAGCAAGATCCAAAGACTGGCAAATTCATCAATGTTCCGGTGGACAACTACAACCATGCCATAGATGGCATACGATATGTCTGCTATATGGAGCTGCTCGGACATGCCAATAGAAATATGAGACAGATAAAACGATACAATGGTTACTTCTAAAATTTAGCAATATGAACAGCATTCAGGAAATATTCACTCTCGAAACATGGGAGGAACGTATCAATTTCATCAAGAAATCACGCCATACGCCTATGCCAGTCACAGCAGAGAACATGGCAGCATGGTTTTGTGACAAGCACAGAGTCTATGACAAGAAGTTCCGCAAGGATATGAAGACACTTGTCAAGGACGCTTATGTTGATGACAACGGCAAAGAGTACCCTCCAGAATTTGAGACAGAAGAGGTTGCACGCATTGCACTCCCTATTGAGCAGGACATCGTGAACATTCATGTTGCCTTCACCGTCGGCAATGAGCCTTTGATGAAGACCGAGACAGAGGATAAGGATGAACTTGATGCGGTCAATCTGTTAAAAAAGATTCATAAAGACAACAAGTTACGCTACGCTAATAAGCGTGAACTCCGCTCATGGCTATCCGAGCAAGAAGTTTGCGAATACTGGTACCGTTACAAGGACACAGGCTTTTGGCAGAAAGTGTGGAATGCAATCAAGAGTTTAGGAGGCATCAATGCAAAGCCAACGGACAAACTTCGCATGCAGATATGGTCTCCATTCAAAGGTGACAAACTATACCCTATCTATGCTGACAATGGAAATGATTTTCTTGGCATCGGGCGTGAATATGAAGTGAAGCTTGTTGATGGATCAACAAAAAAATGCTTCATGCTTGTTACCGATGAGTATGTTTACAACGTGGAGCATGGCGAGAAAACCAACTGGACTGATGCAGACAACTACCCATTTAAGCATGGCTTTAGCAAGATTCCTGTCATATACTCATACCGTCCCGAAGCACTCTGCAAGAATATTAAAGGTGCTCGTGAGTCGCTTGAAACGCTGACCTCTGACTATTCTGACGCTATCAAGATGAATTTCTTCCCAAAACTCATTCTTGAAGGTGATCTTGCCAACGGTGGAGCCGAGAACATCGGGAAATCTCATTTGCTGAAAATCACAAACGGAGGCAAAGCTTATTATCTCGACTGGCACCAGACTTCTGACATGGTTAAAACGCAGATGGACAATCTTCTCGTTCGCTGCTATTCGCTTACCAACACTCCTCTCATTGCTTTTGACCAGCTAAAAAACAGTGGGCAATTCCCAAGCGGAACATCGTTCGAATATATGTTCATGGCAACACTTTTCGCAGTAGATAGACACTGGGAAGAGATTGGCGAGTTCTATCAGAGACGTGTCAACTTTCTTCTGTCTGCAATTGGCAGTCTTGTTCCTTCGATGAAGAAAGCTTGTGAAACTGTTGATGTTGATCTTGAGCAGCGTCCTTACAGAATAGAAGATTTGTCAAAAAGAATTGCTGATGCAGCCACAGCTGTTGACAAGGGAGTAATGTCACGAAAGCAGGGAGTCATACTTGTTGGCATTACTGACGAGCACAAAGAGGAACTGGAGTCCATAGAAGAAGATCTGACCAAAAAGAGCCAGCTTGACAAAAGCAATACAGAATAATAGTAATAATACCCTATTCTCAATCTAGATAATACATAATTGGTATGAGAGTATTGTGCGTGATGCATAGTACTCTCTTTTATTATATATAATATGTATGATTGTTCACATACAACATTTTTTATTTATATAATATAAAACACAACAATACGATATATTACAATCATACAAAACAACTAAAACACATATACTTTGTATGATTTAGTACAAATTTATATAATTTTGAATAAAATCATACATTTTTATTATATATTATTTGTTTGTATGAATAAAATCATATACCTTTGCAGTACAAAATTAAAAACAACAAGTCAAACTAACAAAACTTTCAAAATTATGGCAACTCTTAATCAGCAGATTGAAAACATCTTTGAGACTCAAACAAGTGCAAGCGCTATCACTCGTTCACTTCGTAATCTTGGCATTGGACAGCACGAAATCAGCACATTGTTCTTTCAGTATGGCGTGACAAAGCAGTCTATTGCTAACATCACATTTGGTGTTGAGATTGAGTGCTACAATGTAGAGCGTGAAGAAATCGCACAGCGTCTTCGTGAGGCTGGTGTGGCTTGCTACGTTGAAGGTTATAACCACAGAGACCACAGAGACCACTTCAAGGTAGTCACAGACGCTTCTCTTCATGGTAACAACACAGCAGAGGTTGTTTCACCTATTCTCAAAGGTAAGAAGGGTATGCAGACACTTGAAAAGGTGTGCAAGGTGCTGAATGAGATTAACGCCAAAGTAAACAAGTCTTGCGGTCTTCACGTTCATTTTGGACTTGACAAGGTTGACTTCGCAACATACAGAAACATCTTCATCAACTACGCAAAGTTAGAGAGCGTTATTGATTCTTTCATGCCACAGAGCAGAAGAAACAACACATACTGCAAGACGTTCAGAGCGTATGGCAACAACATCTACGAAATGTTGCAGTATGCCAACAGCAAAGACGATGTAGCAAACATCTTTAGCGGTGACAGATATTTCAAAGTGAACCCTGTAGCATATCGCAGACACAACACAATAGAGTTTCGTCAGCACAGCGGTACAACAGACTTCGAGAAGATGAGCAACTGGATTGAGTTCTTGAAAGCCCTCATAGAGTTCTCAAAGTCGCACCGCATAGAGAGCGCAAATAGCGTCAACGACCTGCCTTTCATAAGCACATCAAGAAAGGCTTTCTTCAACAATAGAGTGGCTGCCCTCGCATAAGGGCAACCACCACCAACAGAGTATTATCAATAAAAACGTATATCATCATGTGTGTAATAGTTTACAAGCCAAAGGGCGTTAGAATGCCATCAAACAACATCATCAATGCGTGTGCAAGAGCCAACAGAGACGGCTTCGGATTCTGCACCCCAACAAAGTTTTTCAAGTCAACCTCCTACGAGCAGTTTAAAAAGCAACTTGCCAGTGTTGAGACGGACGAACCTTGCATCATGCACTTTCGTCTGGCAACTCATGGCAGCGTGTGCAAGAGCAATTGCCATCCCTTCAAGCAAGGTGACGTTTTCTTTACTCATAATGGCGTGTTGAGCATCATACCTTACAAAGGTAAGACAGACAGCGAGACAGCGTTTCTAAAGTACATCTACCCTGCAATCATGCAAGGCGGTTTGGATTCATCAGAATGCGACACTGCAGTGTACAACACAATTGAGTCAAGCCGTTTTGCAATCATGCAAGGTGACAAAGTACGCTTGTACGGCAGTTTCATGACCAATGATGGGTGCTATTACAGCAATTTCAGATTTGCTCATTATCTCTACGAATAGATAATATTACAACCATATTTTGACTTAGTTTGGCTTTTTACGCCTGTCTCGTATGTGAATATAGGACAGGCTTTTTTGTGTTTGTGCTTACTAATAATTATTGGTAAGCAAACAGAACGAAAATATTAAACGACATCAAAGGTTATCACTTACCTTTGCGATGTTTTTATTAACCCCAAAAAGTGAGTATTCAAAAATGAACGCACAACAGCTATTTACTGCACTCAAGACGAAATACCCTCAGAGCGGATTGAGTGACAGCGAGATCATGGGACTTGCAGTGAGTCTTTTTGCTACTGGTTTAGTAACAGATGAGAATGTCAACACAATCGTGGACGCACAAGCGGACGCAATGAAAGGCTTTCAATCTCTCTTTGACAAGCGTTTTGCAACACAACGTGATGCATTGAAAATGACCTTTGAAACGGACTTTGAGAAAACTTTCAAAGAGAAATATCACATCGGTGAAGATGGCAAGCAGACTATCACACAGCAGCAAACCCCTCCATCGGACGATTTAACTGCAATCATCGCAAAGGCACTGGACGAAAAGTTGAAACCTATCTCGGACAGGCTAGATGCAGAGGAAGCGAGACGTGCAGGCGAACTTCGGACAGCGCAGATCATCGAAAAGGCTAAAGCTCATGGCATTTCAGAAGAATTGGCTAAGATGTTCAGCGTTCCTTCTAACGTAGAGGACTTGGATGCATTCTTCAAGGACAAGGCGCAAGAACTCACTAACCTTGGATTCCAACCTTCTGTGCCACCTGTAAAGGGAGGTGTTCAGAAAACGGATGGTGAAACATTCGCTGAACAGATTCGAGCAGGCGCACCAAAGAAGGAATAGGAAGACAGCAACTCTATTCATTAACAATTAAATTTTTTTCTCAAATGTCAGCAGGATTCAAGTACAACATGACAGCTCCAGACGTTGTAGAGGAGTTGTATGACGTGCAGACTGGACACCGCAAGCGTGGTGCATATCGTCTTAACACAGCAGGTCTTGTTGTAGGCAGCACGCTTCCAAATCTCACTCCTGTAGCAGTAAACCTCAAAACACGTATGTGCGAGGTTGTCAAGAACTGCAAAGTTGTGGTAGAAGCAAATGCAGAGGCAACATCTATCAAGATCGCAAAGAACTCGCTCGTTTATGTTGGCATGTTCCTCGGAACAGGCTCAAAAGGTGCAAAAGTGACTGCAATTGACAAGTCCAATGCATCATACGACACAGTGACTGTAGAAACAGCATTCGGTGCAAAGATTACCGCAGGAACTGTGCTTTTTGAAGCGTCTGCAGTAGGTGGAACAATACCAAAGAGCACTGCTAATTTCCTTATCTATGGTCATACAAAGGTAGATGAAGGCATCGTGCTCATCGCATTGCTCATGCAAGCATACGAGATTCAGGAGGACAAGCTGACTCTCCCTGTTTCCGAAAAGGATAAGGTGAGTCTCACTTCTCGCTTCCAGTTCGAGTAATTAACCATCAAATCGTGAAAGAATTATGTTACTTACCATTCAGACACTTTTTAATGATCCTAATGTAGTACAGGCAACTATTGACCGTGTGCTTCAACAGGGACTTGACCGTATCTATTGGCAGCAGTATCTCACCTTCCGCAGAACAACACAGCGTGTATTCAAGGACTACCTCGGCACAGTTACTGGCGTTGTTGCAGGTTCCATCAACTCACGCTATGGCGAGAAACCTATCCGTGAGCGCAAGTCACTCGGAAGCGGTTACGGTGAAATCGCATACCTCGGTGATGCTTATCAGATGGACGTTGAGCGTCTTTCTGAGCTTCAGGATCTCATTGACAAATACAATGAGGCAAAGACAGCCGACCAGATTGCTGCCATGAACGAGATTATCCAGTTCATTGCCGATGATTACCGCCAGATTATCCTCGCTCCTCACAAGCGTATGGATATTGTCGTAGGTTCACTCCTCATGACCGGTAAGGCAACCGTAAAGAACAAGGACAACGCAGAAGGCATCGAACTCCTTGACATTGACCTTCCTTTCCACTTTATCACTCCAACATCGGGGGACATCGTTGTGGATGGCAAGAAGAAGTTCATTTCCTATATGCAGTCTCTCGTTCTCCAGCTGCGTGCCAAGTACGGAGTATTCGGCAAGATGGTGATGAGCCGTGCAACCTTCAACAAGTTCATCGTTGGTTCAAGCGAGTTCAGCGATACCTTCAAGATGGTTATGCCTTCACGTCAGTTTGACCTTGCAACAGGTCTCATGACTACGGAAATGGCTAACTCTATCATGGCAGGCATTGGACTTCCTGCAATTGACATCAAGGAAGACTATGTTGAAGAGCAGGACGGCACAAACAAGCAGATTTACGCAGATAACCGCATCACTCTCCTCCGTCAGGACATGAGCGGTTACATGCGTCACCACACGCCACACGAGGCAACAGACCCTGTGGCTGGCAGACAGTACAATGCTGTAGGCGAGAACAACGGTCAGATGCTCATCAGCAACTACCGTGACAAGAACGGTCGCTACATGGAGTACACTGCAGAGTGGGTTCCACAGTTCACAGCTCCTAACAAAATCGTGAACATCAATCTTGAAGGTCTCCAGTAATTCCAACAAGGACGGTGCGGTTTATATTCGCACCTCCTTTTAATCATCAATTGACATGGCAGAATTGACAATACAGAATGCATTGAAGGCACAGGTGCAATATCCTTTGCCTGCTGACTTCTTCACGGCAACGCTGATGAAACGAGGTCTTAACGGTGATGATGAATGCACAAAGGAGGTTCTTGACTCTCCGCAGTTCACTGGCGCACATGCAGACTGCTTGAAGCAGGTCATCATCTATCCTAACAGCATTTCGCAGGGAGGCATATCTATCTCCAAGACAGACCGCAGCTCTCTTATCAATATCGCCAACAGGCTATACCAGTCAATCGGTGAGGAAGGAATAGACGAAAGACCCAAGATCACTTTTTACTAAGACAACTATTTGCAGAAGGCAATGATAATCGTAAACGGATATTTTCGCACGGTAATGAAGCAAGGTGGCGGTTTCCTTAATGGAGTTGCCGTACCAGCAACGGAGGTTCTTTCAGAGAAAAGCACCTACTGCAACATCAAAGTCAATGGACGTGAATACAACAGCAAGACGGAAAATGAAGGCGCATACACATACGCAAAGTTTGAACTGCTGGTTGACGATTTCAGTTTCAACGCTGAACAGATTGAGCTGAAAGACAAACACGGAAAGGCTCTTGGTCGCTGCAAGGTTGACAACATTGAACCTCTTGACGTGGTTAATGCTGTTAAGATAACGGTCACAAGATATGCCAATAACTCGGACTGGTAGCCACAAGACCATTGAAGCATGGATTGACAGGCGCTTTGAATCATTGAGCAAGAGCATCACCAAAGCATTCCATGATGTTGGCTTGCAGGCTGTGACAATTGCGCAGACAAGTCACAGATATGAAGATCGGACTGGAAATTTGACAGACTCCATAGGTTACGTAATCGTGCAGGATGGACGAATCATTGACGAATCAAGTTTTTTGTCCAAAGGCAGCCAAGGCTCTTATATGGGTCGTAAATATGCCGAAGAGTTGGCAAGCAAACATACCAAAGGAATATTCTTTGTCATTTTTGCTGCAATGCCTTATGCAGAATACGTTGAAGCCAAAGGGCTTAATGTTCTTGACGCAGCAAGAGTGTATGCTCATGCTGAAATTAAAAATAAAATAGCAAGCGTTCTTAAAAGGTTTACGCAATGAAAGGTACAGAAAGCATAGAAATGGACATATTCAAGGCTATCGCCACATCTATCGAAGGTGAGGTGTCTGGAAGTGTGTATTTCGAGGGGGACAGACCCACAGACAGCATGCTTGAAGATGTCTGTATAGCTTGCAGTTCTGTGAATGCTAAGCAGATTCAGGAAGGCACGGCAAAAGTCAACATCTATGTGCGTGACATTGACAACGGCTCAGGACGGCTTGTGAAGAATAAAGGTCGTTTGTTGGAGTTAGAGCCACTTGCAGGGTTGATAGTGTCGCTCTTGAATGATGCTGATACAGACTATGCGTGGTCTCTTTCTCCAGCTCCGCATACTATTCGCCAGGAAGCTACACAAGAACACTTCTTAAACATCAATTTATTTTTCAAACTCATAAATTTTTAGAGTATGGATAAGTCAAATATTATCATGTCGTGGAGCAAGTGCAAAGTCGAGATAGGCGAGACTGGCGCAAATGACGCTCCTGCTGAAGAGCTTTCAGACATTGGCACAATCGAAGGCAAGACAACTGATTTGGCTTCTGAAAGTGGCAACACGCTTGAAATTTACGGTTCAGGCGGTGAACTTGTAGGATATGAAGAGCAGAACGGCAAGTTCGTTCTCAAGACTACAGTCATTGAACCATCCGATGATCTGTACGTGATGCTCGGTATCGGCACAAAGGGCGAGGATGGCTTGCTCAATGTGAAGAGCCATGTTGTAGGCAAGGAAATGACGGTCAAAGTCACTCCTAAGAACAAGGGCGCACGAGGAATCATCGCCCCTAAGTGTTCTGTTTCTGTATCTCCTTCCCTCAATGAGGAAAAGGGTCACGGACTCACTATCACTTTCGGCATCCTCAAATCCACCGTGCTTGACTACTGGTACCAGAAGTTCACGACTAAAACTGCTTTGGAATAAGAGGCACATCCAAATATCCTGTAAAAATCTTAACTAAACCTTGACGAAAGACCGCATAGCGCAGTAAAATCCCGACAATTTTCCTCCTATGCGGTTTTTTTTACACAAACGACCAAATATGAACAATCAAAACATCGAACGCTCCGTAGCGGATGCCATTCTTCAGAAAGAAACATCCGTGACTATTGGAGGACATACATTTAAAGTTGCACAGCCAACGCCAGCAACATTGATTATGGCAAGCGCACTCATTGCAGAGCTGCCAACCTTTGACGTGAACAGCAATCATATTATCGTTGACATTCTTGCAAAGGCAAAGGACGCAGAAGTGATCGGCAAAATTGTAGCAACATTCATTCTCGGAGCAAAACGCATCAAGGAAAAGCGTACAATCAAGACAGGACTATTCCGCAAACAGAACGAAATTGAGTGGCTGTCAGACTACATACTAGACAACCTCCAATGCAGCGAGATTTCACAGATCATCAACCAGCGCCTGCTGGATATGCAGATATACGATTTTTTCGCTCTTACCACTTCCCTGAGCATAGCAAGCATAACAAAGCCGACAAAGGAAGTGGAGACAGCATCTGGAGTACTGTAATCGGATGGTCAAAAGCCTTGCGATTACCGATAGATACGGTGCTATACGAAATGAGCTACCGTAACTTAACGCTCTACATATCGGCATTGCCCTCGTATGACAGCGAGGATAAGAAGGAAGACAAATGGGATGAGAGCCTTGATGCAAACAATCCTAGCAATTTCTCCGATGAAGCAGAAATTGAATACGTAAGATAATCTATATATAACGCTACAATCATGGCAGAAGAATTAGGACGTGAACATTATATAATTGACATAGACAACCAAAAATTACAGGAGTCATGTCTGCGTGCAGTCAACCAGATAAATAATATCGGAAATGCTGCTGAGAACGAAGGTTTGCGCATTGATCGGGCATTTCAGAAGGTGGGAATGGCTGTAGGAGCGTACTTTGGCGTTCAGCAGCTGCAATCGTTTGCACAATCCGTCCTTAAAGTGCGTAGCGAGATTGAAAGCCTTGAAATATCATTCAAGACCCTCATCGGTGACGAGAATAAAGCAGCAAAATTATTCAAGGAGATACGTGAATATGCCGTAGAGACTCCTATGCAGATGAATGACCTTGCACAAGGTGCGCAGATGATGCTAGGTTTCGGAATCGAGACAGAGAAGGTCATGGGTTACTTAAAAGAACTTGGTGACATTTCTATGGGAAATGCACAAAGTTTCAATTCACTCACGCTGGCATTCTCACAGGCTACAGCCGCAGGAAAGCTTATGGGGCAAGATTACCTCCAGCTCATAAACGCAGGCTTCAACCCTCTCAAAGAAATATCTCGCACCACTGGCAAATCCATGTCGGAGTTAAAGGACGAAATGAGCAAGGGCAAGATCACTGCAGAAATGCTTGCAGATGCCTTGAAGTCTGCAACATCTGAGGGAGGTAAATTCAACGGAATGCTTAAAAGTCAAAGCAAGAGCGTGAACGGTGCTATCAGCAACCTGCAGGGCGCATGGAATGACATGCTCAACGATATTGGCACTCAGACTCAGGGGGTTTTTGTTGATACAGTGCTTTATGCGACAGAGGCAATCAAGAACTACGAGAAATTTGCATCCGTTCTCGAAAGCATAATTGCAACATACGGAGCTTACAAGGCAACTCTTATTGCGGTGCAGGCAATTCAGATGAGCAAGACCGTGATTGAGAACATACGTCTAGTCATGATGTTCCGCAAAGAATTAGGTTTGCTCACAGCTGCACAGCAGGCATTCAACATTGCAGCAATGGAAAACCCTTACGTCCTCCTTGCTGCTGCTATTGCAGCCGTTACGGGTGCTCTTGTATATTACTACAGCACGATGGACAAGACTTCGACTTCCCAAAAAGAACTGAACAAGTCAATGGACGAAACAGCCAAACGAGCAGACGATGAAAAGAAGCACTTGGATGATCTTCTTGCTATTCTTAACGATACGACAAAATCAGAGGGAGAGAGAAATGCAGCACTTGTTGAATTGCAGAATTTGCAGGGCGCATACATTGGGCAAGTTGGTAAGGTTTTCCAGAAATATAAGACATACAAGGACTATGTGGATGATGCAACAAACTCACAGAGAGCTTTGAACGAAGAGCTGGAACGCACGAATGCGCTGAACAACATAAAGGCATACGAATATGATAAGAATATTCTTAAAAACCTTATGGAGTACAGGAGACTGAAAGCTCAAATAAATAGCACCGTTGACGGCAATGCAAAGTTAAGACTACAACAGCAGATAGCACCAATTTGGGGAGCTTTGCCTGAGGAGGTGAAGAAGGCAGCGGCTGCAGGTGAAAGCCTTGAAAGCATTTATGAGTCGTATAGAAAGAAGGCAGGCATAGACGCTCAGTCTATCCGTGATAGCCGAAACAACACTTGGAACGCTAAATGGCTTGGCAATGATGTCAACAAAGATGCTCTCAAAAAAGAACTGAACATACAGCGTGCATATCTCAAAAGAGCCAACAGCAAAGATTATGTTATCGTGTATGGCGTTCCTATGGCTGTCAAGGACATTGAGAACCGTATTGCTGCAGGTGAAGCCATGCTTGAAGCTAGCAAAAACAAAAACAACACCACTACCCCACCAAAAGCAGATTCTGGCACTGCCGATAAAGCAGCTAAAGCCCTTTACGATGCTGATGCTTATAAGCGTGAGCAAGAAAAGCTTGCCCAACAGCAAAAGCGTGATGCAGAGGATATGGCAATGGAGGTGGCACAAGCAGAGATTGACGCAAATAGAAAAGGTGCTGATAAAGTCATTGCCCAACTTCTTCTTGACCAGCAGAGAGAGCGTATTGCATCTGAGCGTGAACAGGAAGATTATCTCCAGAAAAAGAAAAATGATGCACGTTCATCATACGAGAATGATCCAAAGAATGCTAAATACTCCATCTTTGATGACAGCACAATCAATCTTACGGAAGAAGAAAAGTCTTTGTTCGAGCAAAAATGGGCAGCACTTTTGCGCATTCAGTTAGAGGCGCAGAAAAAGTTGCAGACCGATGAGCAGAAAGCCATGAACGATTACCTGATGCAGTATGGCAATTATCAGGAGCGTTTGCATGCTATTCAAAAGCATTTTGCATACCTCAAAGAGAATGCCAACACAGAAGGCGAAAAGCTCATTTTCGGCAAACAGGAAGAAGAGCAGATAGAACGCCTTAACCTGCAATTCGGCTTGGCAACTGACCAATTCGCAGATTTGTTCGCTAATGCAAGTAGAAACTCCGTTTATGAAATTCAAAAAATAATTGATAAATACAAGCTTCTTGTCAGTTTCCTTAAAGGTGACGATGGCGTTAGCCGTGATGATGTCTTGAAGTTTTTCTCCGAAGAGCAGCTACAAAAGTTTGATCAAGGAAAAATCACAATCAAGGACGTTACAGACCGATTGGAAAAACTTGACGGCATTGTAGCGGACAAATCACCGTGGAAAGCTTTTCAAAAGGCTGTGGCGGATGCTATTGATAAACTGAACAAAGGCAACCTTGCAGGCGGTATTCAAGGCATCTGTACAGCTATCAAGGAATTTATGCCTGCTGTTAAGGAGTTTGCCAACAGCCTTGACAACCTTTTCGGGGGAAGCAATGGAGACAGCATAGAGGACTATGCAAAGGGGCTTGAAGGCTTGATGGCCACAGGCGAAGCATTTGCATCATTCGCAGCAAGAGATTATGTAGGCGGTGCAATGTCACTTGCCAGCGGTCTGTCAACAATCAAAGACGCAATAGCAGGTGTCGTTGACCGTAAGCACGAGAGACGCATCAAGGCATTGCAGGACTACATTGACAACCTCGAAAAGTCTTATGGAGACCTTGAAAAGGCGGTCAGCAAGACCTACTCAAAGGCAAAACAGACCAACATTGAAGCCGAAATCTCCAATAGGCAGGAACAGATCAACGCCATCCAGAAGCAGATACAGGAAGAGCGAGACAAGAAAAAGACCGATAACGGACGTATCAGCGAATGGGAGGATAGAATCAAAGGATTGCGTGATGAGATAAGTGACCTCCGTGAGGAAGCGAAGGATGCTATCTTCGGCAGCGACATACAGAGTGCTATTGAGAGTTTCGCTGATGCCTGGACAAGCGCATGGGAGAGCGGTACATCAACTGTAAGGACAGCGAGACAGCAGGTGCGTGAAATGATGAAAGCCATGGTCAAGGAAAGCATCAAGTCAGCAACCGAAAGCAGCAAGGCAATGGAGAACATTCGTGCCAAGCTTGCAGAGTTCTGGGCTGATGAGTATCTTTCCGACACAGAGCAGAAAATCGTAGAGGGCATGGCAGAGAAACTTGACAGAGACCTTACTGCCAAGTACGGATGGGCAGACCGACTATGGAAGGAAGACTACACCCAGAGCGGTACGACAGGCGGCTTTGCAACAGCATCGCAGGACAGCGTGGATGAGCTTAACGGACGATTCGCAGCTGTGCAGATGAACACCAACAGCCTTGTTGAGAGTGTGGCGGCAATACAGATGCAGAGCGCACAGCAGAGCGAGAGTCTTGCCAGCATACGCCAGAACATGGAACAGACAATGAACATAAGCAGGGAGGGCATCAATCATCTTGCCAACATTGAGAAGTACACGAGCAACCTTGTGCAGATGAATGAGAGACTTGACCAGATTGAACGTAACACCAGAGCATTATGATAATATCTAATCGCATACTTGAACAGGCAAAAGAGTTGGGAGCTTGCAGATTGGCAGACGTGAAGGATGCTGATGTGCCAGAGCTTGCTCGGCTGTTCTTCACTCCGCAGGGAAGAGAGTTCTGCCTTGTGCATGATTTCCCTACAATGGCAGATTTCCGTCAGTTCAAGGCGCACCATTGCGGAGATAATGGTATACACGTTGATTGTGGGGCGTACAGCAGCAGGAACGAGGAAAAGTGCGGTCTTGTAGGCAAAACGTCCGCAGAGCTTGAATATGACGGTGTGAGAGGGCTTGTAGTGCTTATGCATGGAGCGACAGCAACAATCAAGCTCAAGAACTATGCTGTTGTGACCGTTGAGAAGAAGAGCGACAGCAACGTAGAGATTATTAACGAGGACAACACAGGCATCGTATTATGGTAGTTAGACTTTACATCAACGGAGAGGATGCATACGAGAACTTCGGTGCAAGCCTTGGCGAGAATGCCCTTGTGTCGCTCATGACACCAGTACCCAACAAATCGTACCTTGAAAACAAGGTTGCGACACAGGACGGAAAGCAAGTGCTCATCAGCGAGGAATTACCAGCACTCATGGATGAGAGAGACGTGGCTCTTGACATCAACATCGAAGCCCGTGACGTATTCGCCATGCTGGAGAACTACAGAGGTCTGTGCGAGGTGCTGAACAAGGGTGCAGTAACCTTGTCAACGAGTTTTGAGCCTAACAAGGTTTACCGCCTTAACTACCTATCATGTTCCCAGATGCGCACATTCTTCAAGGGCAAGGCGGTATTCTCAATCCGATTTAACGAACCTAACCCAGCCAACAGAGAGCCATGATTCAGAGTATTGACATTAAGAAATGGGTGTTTGCTCCAAAGACACATGGAAGCAATCCGCACAAAGCAGGTCAACAGCGAGTTGCGGCTGGCATCCCGATTACACCATCATGCAAGTACGTCAACGAGCTTATGACGGATGAATACGTCATGCTCAATTGGAATAGTGACAAGGTGCTTAATCTATCCGTAGGAGATTTCATAGATCAAGTGGATGGCGGTATCTACTACATTCGTGAGCTTGCAACGCCAACACGCAACAGCGCAGGCGGCTACACCTATGAGCAGAAGTTTGAGGCTGAATGGAAGTTCTGGGGAGACACGAAGCTGTTCTACAAACGTGGCATTGGTGCGGACAGCGGCTGGAAGATGACGCAGTTTCCAAAGTATTTCCTCGACCTTATCATTGAGACAATCAACGAGAGCGCATGGAAATTCGGAGAGTACACATACGAAATACATGGAGAGTTCCCAGAAATGAAGCTGTGCGATTTCAGCAGCGGCACAGACATCATTAGCGCCCTCAACATCATGTGCGATGATGAGCATTGGCGCACAGAGTGGTGGGTGGACTCCTACAACTGTGTGCTGCATTTCGGAGCCTGTGTTAGCGAGAACATCGTTAGCATGGATGAAGAATACACCAAGAGCGTGAACCGCAGCCAGAGCCAGAACAGCAAAGGCATCAACGTGCTTTATGCTTTTGGCGGCACGAGGAACATAAGCAACATCTACCGAAAAGACCTTATTTTCAAGGTGCAGGAAGGTTATTTCATGAGCAAGCTTGAAAGCGAGACAGATGCAAGTAAAAAGCACATTGACCTAAAAGAATTAAGAAACGCAGCAAAAAGCAAAGGTTATGATACAGCCATAATTGACGGTCAGAGATTGCTGACTAAAGAGTGCTTTGACAGGACAGCGTCTGGACTTCCGCAGAAGACTTATTCTCTCAACGAGAAAACAACTACTGGTCTTTTCAACGGACAAACAATAAAAAGGAAGGAAGATGACATAACTACAGGCTATGCTATGGGTGTTCAATATGATTACATCACCGTGATTGACCCAGAGCAGAAGGTTAGAGTGTGCAAAGTCGCAGGTAATGCGAGTGTGCGTCTAACATCACTGTCAAGCGTGCAGTCAAACATAAACTTCCGCTTTGATATTGTTGATGCTGATGGCAAAATATGTTCTGCATCATCAGCATTTTTCACAGCATCATCCGCACCAAACGAGACAGTAAACTACAATATTGCCGACAAGCTGCAAGGTGTGTTGAGCATCAAGGCAGGTTATAATGCTTGCTATTTGCGCATCACCTGTCAAGGTGGCAATGGAGCCGTGAAAGGTTTTGACATTGAGATTACAAACTTGAGCTTAATACTGGTGGGGCAGGAAGAGTCAACAGATGCTGTTATCACAATCAATGGTCACACGCATTCCGCTGTAATAAATCCTCTCGGTAAAGTAGAGAATAATGACCAGTACGGCTACCGTTACATGATAGCGTACAATATGGATGAAGGAGAGACGGAAGCCAATATGGGGGATGAATTTATAATAGGCAACATAAACAAAGTCCTTGTGCCAGCATCCTTCTTCTCTCGCATAGACGATGCGGTCAAGGCAGGGGTGGCAGACAACAGACTTATGCTCCCAGATGGCATTGACAGCATAGAGAGCGAGAGTGTGACAATCTATAACCGCAAAGAGGGAATACTGATACTTGATGACATCTACCCAAAGATGGACGTTGAGGTCACAGAGGTCATTCCAGTACTGGAGCAGACAACCGACCAGACAACAGGTGTTGTGGAGAAATGGAACGCATACCGCATAAAGTACGAGGGCTTCCAGTTCAGCGACAAATATGTGCTTGATGGAGAGACCTTGCACATCATCTTCCAGACAGAGCAATTGGCAGGAATGGACTTTGAGGTCAAGTTCAACCCAGAGGACAGAGACGAAGCATCACCAGACTCACAGGTCTTTGCGATTGTACGCAACAACGAGGACTATGGAATGCCTATTCCTAACGACAATATCAAACCGCAGCCTGGGGATAAGTTCGTGCTGTACGGATGGAACACCGACTACATAGATGATAGTCTCACTCCACAGGCAGAACAGCAGCTGCTGCAGACAGCGAACGAGGTGCTGGAGGAAATGCAGAAAGACCAGAGCACGTATGACATGGAAATGAACATCATACGCTGCAAGGGCTACTCCATGCGAGACTGGAAGATGGTTAAGGTGGACGAAGAAGGGGCAATGAACCTCAACATCGGGCAGAAGGTGGAATACACCAACAGCATATACGGAAGCGACACAGGGGATGGAAACAAGCTCATTACGGCACGCATACGCAGAGTGGAGCGAGGACTTGACGATTTATCCCTCCGCTATCAGCTTGGCGTATCAGCACCTTACTCACGCTCACGAGAATTACGCAATCTTATTAACTCAATAAAATAACAGGGAACATGGAAACATCGGTAATCGGTTCAACATTCAAGGTCAACATCAACATTGACGGTTTGGGAGATAAAAAATTCCTTTCGGACGATGAAGTCGGCATTACAGCAAAGTTCTTCACAAGACACCCTAACAATGCAGGCTATTCGGCATACGTTGTACACAAGGCTAATATGCAGCCAGCGCACGAGGGAGACTGCAATGACTATGTGTGTGTCGTAGATACTACAAACATAGGATGCGGCAGACTCATTTGCGAGGTTGCAGTGTCGTACAGAGATTTGGAGAGCAACCAGACTATTGTTGAGATTCCAATCATTGAGACAGACATTGTACTTGTAAGAGAACAGCAATAGTATGGGGTGCATAAGTGCTAATGTGGAGAAGCGGAGCAAGGTTAGGCTCTCCGTGCAGAAAGAGGACAGGATAAGAGCATCGGTATCTATAATCTGTCCTATTGATACGAGAAACTTCAAGCTGGCAGACGGACGCTGGTACGTCACAGTGGATCATAAGTATTTTAACGTTAAAATGTAAATTAAAATGGCAGGTAGAATTTATCAATCAACCAAGTATGGCGAGGAGCTTGACAAAGCTATCGACTACATGAACAGCCATGAACAGGCTATTCAAGAGGGGTTGCAAGAAATTGAGAATGCTGGCATTGCCAAAAAGGAAGAGATTAGCGGTATCACGCAGGCGCAAGCCGTGGGGTACACGCCATCATCTTCAAGTGGATTGTCAAGTAGAAACGTGCAAGACGCACTCAACGAAGCAGGAAAGTCACTCGGTGGGCTCAAGTCGGAATTTGACGAATTTTCAAAGGATGCGTTTCAAACTATTGATGAGCTCACAACGGCTGTTGATGATATTGACCAAAACGTGAAGAAAAACACCCAGAAACTTTCCGAGCTTCAAGGCACGCTTGGAACGCAAGTAGCAAGTGAGAACGGATTTTATGATGAAAATGGCAACAAAGTCGTATCTCTTGCAAGAGCCATGACATCAAAACTCCAAAACAATGGTTATATTTGCTATAATAACGAATACACACCAAGTGGATTTTATTTATTTAATAGTGATGGTAGCCTCTCTTCGGAGAAGGGATGGTATAAACAAAATGCGGAAAAGATTACTTTTACAATAGACAACGAGAGATATGCCATTATTGCATTTAAGAAAAATAATGGTGGCAATATTGATTTAAAAAGTGAAACAATTATTACATCGTTTAAGTATGGATTAGTTGGGTTTAAGGAAGAAGCTGACAAGAATTTTCTTGAGCTATTTGAAAAACTTGGTGATGTTGCTGTAACCGTAAAAGATATTTCTGGGAATGAAATATTGCCGAATGATTTTATACAAGGTATTGGCTTAAACGGAGCAACTGGTGTGGAATATTCTATATCATCACGAGGAACTACAAATTATATTGAGGTTAGAGAAAACCAAGTATATGAGTATAATCTTCCGATGAATAGTGCAACAACAGCAAGAATTGTATGCTTCGATATTGATAAAAACCCTATTTTATCAACAATCATCGGAGGAGAAAGCGGACACGATTCAGGTAGATTTACAATTCCTAAGGGCGTATCTTTTATCAGGTTTTCATGTCAATATGGTGCAGTCGATAATGCTTATGCTGTTTTGGCTGGAAAAATTCAGCTAATTGAAAACAATTTCATAGATGTATTTAGTTCTATTGGTTACAAGACGTTAAAAGGTGCGTATGGATATTATTCAGTAACCGATGGTATTGTGTCATTGCTCAAGGGTAATAGAAGTAGATTGTATTTCCCAATATTGCCACCTATAGGAAAAATAGTTTTCAATCAAGATGTTTTGATTAAGACTTTTGTGCCAGTCAATGAAGATATGAGAAAAGTTGGAACAGCCGACTATTCATTCGATGGTACAACATTGTCTTGGGATGGCAAGCATTTTATGGCATTGTCAATAGGAAACGTAGATAACACAACTTTTGAGTCTGTAGATGTTGTAGATAGATGCGATATGGGTATAAATAAAATTTACCCTAAACTTGAAGAAAAAGATTCATATCATTGGATGCCTACTTATATTTCTGCTATCAAAGGTAACAATTATGAAGATGGGTTACAAAACATTTCATCTGCAAGACTTCCGATTGCTATTATAACAAATAGCGGAAGACAGATAGTATTTGCAAGATGTCTTGAAAACAACTATAAACATGGTATTGTATCTTATTCAGATGACAATGGAAATACTTGGACAAGTAGAATTGAAGATGCTGCGTTTGATTCTAATCCTTCTGCTATTTATGATGATGTAAATAATAAAATTTATACATTCAAAAATAATGGTTCGGGAGTAGATGTGTACGTTTCTTCGGATGAAGCAAATAGTTTCCAATTTTTGACACACGTTGATATTGAAAATCCGCTTGCATCTATATATGAAACACTTGATAAAAGTAAGTTCATTCTTGGCGGAGGAACTTCAACAAGTGTTGGTATTAGACTATCAAACGGTACTTTGTGTATTCTTTTACGTTTTTATATATTTGAAAGAAATGCACAAGGTGTTGTTATTGGTGCACCTTACGGAGTAAATGCTGTATTGTATTCAACGAATGGAACGAATTGGGTATTGTCGCAATCTACTCCTACAAATATTTATTGTGACGAAGGACAGATTGTAGAATATGCTCCAAACCGAGTAATGATAAACTCACGTGGAGGTTCTGAAGCAAGTATAGCCAAAACAAAATTTGGAAGAAGAATTTTTGTTCAGTCAGGAGATAATTTAATGTCTGGATGGTCTATAGAACCAAGTTCCGACAACAAGATATATGATGCAATAGTTAATGCATCTTTAAAGAAAGTAAAGGTGCGCGACAAAGATGTATTTTTGTTCTCAAATTGCTATAGTCCAGACGAAATATATGAGCGTAAAAATTTAATACTATATGCTTCTATTGATGCAATACATTGGAGAAAAGTTGTGCTTATGACTCCACTTAACAAAAAAGTAAATGGGTATTGTTCTATAGGTTATAATAGAGATAAGATTATCTATTGCTATGAAGATGCAGAAAAAATGACAATTGAGTGTTGTGACTTGGCAGAGTATGCGGAAGATGAAATTATATCTAAACTTATTGCAGACTTTTTGAAATAGTAAATAATCTAAAATAGTTTGGTGGCGCAGAAATAAAGTGTTATCTTTGCGTCACTAAATTTTTGTGATATGAAGAATCTGTTTAAATATATGGATATAACAATTGCAGAGCCGATAAAGAGTGTGTTAGACCCTGAGAATAAAATGTCAATGAAGGAATGTCTGTGATGGTGATAGGCAGAACATCATCAGCAAGAGAGTTCCTTGACTCTCTGGTGCATAAGATCATGCATCTTGCCGTGCATATTTCCGAATCAAAGGGAATTAACCTATCATCAGAAGAGCCCTGTTACTTAGCTGGTGATTTCGCACGATTGCTTTATCCGCTGTGCAAGGATAAGCTTTGCTGCAGGTGCTGTCACTAATTTTACTTACTTATCTGTGAAAAGCAAGCAGATTCGCTTTGTTTTCGTGTTTTGTAGAAGGAAATAGCAGTACCTTTGTACTGCCGAGGCTATTTTCATCAGTAACAAACATTAAAAACAAATGAATCAAGCACCATCAAGCAGCATTAGCTTATCGGCAGTGTGGCTTACATTCGGAGCGGAAACACTGTCTGTCATATTTGATTGTCGCTGGCTCATCGTATTGTGCGCTATTATCATGTTAGCGGATATGTGGTGGGCTTACAGCGAGCACATGTACCATGTAAAGAACTGCAAGACTGAGGAAGAAAAAAAGAAATACGAATGGAGAAGATCAAGAGCAGTAAGACGAACCTCCATGAAATTCGTTGATTATCTCACCCTGCTATTGGTGGGTGTGGTGCTCGGTCTTTCTATCTTTGAGCCTTACGGCATTGCCACTCGTGTTCAGACTGGAGCAATTGGCGTTCTCATCGGAGCAGCATGTGACCTTTGTTCTATCTGGGGGCACATCGCTGTTGTCAAAGGATATAAGTTCAACCGTGACACGGTAATCAGATTCTTCAAGAAATTCCTCATTGCAATTGTCAAGCGAAAGAGCGAGGATATTGGCGAAGCTTTAGAAGATACCATCATTAAGAAGGAGGGTGAAGAATGAAGATACTTGTTGACAACGGACACGGAAGCAATGCCACAGGCAATTGCTCTCCTGACAAGCAGCTTTACGAATATGCCTATTGCCGTGAAATTGCAAAAATGCTTGTGAAAAAGCTTTGTGACAACGGATATGATGCAGAGCGCATCACCCCAGAAGAGCGCAATGTGAGCATAGGAGAAAGATGCAGGCGTGCAAATGCCATTTGCAAGAAAATCGGAGCAAAAAACTGCGTGCTTATCTCCATACACAACAATGCTATCACAGGCAAGTGGGGCGAGGCTTGCGGATTCTCCGTCTTTGTGTCAAAGAACGCTTCAAGCAACAGCAAAAAACTTGCCGAGCTATTCTACAGACATGCAAAGGATTTGAACCTTATGGGAAACAGATCTATTCCACCAGCAGACAAGGAAGGAAGGCATTTCTGGACTTGGAGCTGGCGAAAAGATGACATTGGCATTCTGTGCGGTACGCTATGCCCTGCAGTACTAACAGAAAACCTTTACATGGACAACAGACGAGACGTTGATTTTCTCATCTCAGACAAAGGAAAGCAGTCTATTGTAGATCTTCATTATGACGCAATTACTAAATACATCAAAGGAACATGAAAAAAGTAGTAGCAGTAAGTCTCATGCTGACAATTCTGTTCATCCTAGGATATTTTGCAGGAGTGAACAGCTGCAGTGCGGATCAAGAGACAAGGTGTTCAGTAGATACGGTGTATGACACTATAGCAGTCATCAAGCCTGTGCCTAAAGACAGCCTTGTTGTTAGATACTCCCACATACGTGTGCCAGTAAATGACACAATATCTGTGCATGACACATTAACAATGACGGACAGCACAACAATTGCACTGCCCATCACTCAAAAACACTACAAGGATTCCTTGTATGAAGCCTATGTGTCAGGGTACGAACCTAATCTTGACAGCATATTCATTAACCGCCCGACAATAACCATTACCAACACGAGAATCAAAGTTCATAGGCTTGGTGTTGGATTACAGGGAGGTTACGGAATCACACCAAAGGGATTTCAGCCTTACATTGGTGTAGGATTGCACTACACTTTATATCCTCCATGATATTTTCATCCTCTGTTGTTTTTGGAAGCAGCAGGGGATTTTATTTTGAATACCCTTTTGATAAGCTTGGCATTGTTAGAGTTGATGATAGAGAAATCTTTTGCAATGTACACGTCTGCAATATCCATAGTTCCCACATGGTCGAGAGCTTCATCCACATCGGACTTAGAGAATTTCATCAGGTTGCGTGAAAGAGTGGCAAAAGTGTGCCTTGCTTGGTAGAACTGGAGGTTTGGTATTCCTACCGCATCGCCAACCTTCTTCAAACCCTTGTTCACGTTCGCGTTGAATGTGAGATAGTCCGCGTACCTATTATAAAAATTGAACACGCGCGAAGAGCCTTTGTATTTCTTCACCAGTGGCATGATGAAAGGGTCAATCTTGACTTCGATGTAAGCCTCATCGTCTCGCCTGTCCTTTGTCTTCTGCCTGTTGTAGCGAATGACACCGCCCTTGCAGTCCTTCACGTTGAAGAGGTCAACGGAGTTCATACCCATAAGGCAGAACGAGAGTATGAAGCAGTCACGCGCCAGTTGCGGACGGCTACCTTCCTTCCCTTTGAAATTGTACACCTTCAAAAACTCTTCGAGAGACAGCGCACGGACACCCTTCTTCATCACCTGCCTTGGAACTTTGAAGCGTGTAAAAGGGTCATTCTTGATTACCTGCTCGTAGTCCGTGTTGTACTTCCTCATTGCCTCACGGTACAGATGGCGCATAAGACCGAGATACATTGACATTGCGCGTGGCTTATCCTTCAAGTGTTCCTTGTAGCGTTCCAAAAGCGTGTAGTTAATGTGAGAGAATGGCAGTTTGCGCATTCCTAGAAAACTTTCAAGGGAGTTTAGCGTGGTCTTGTAATTTCTCAATGACTCTGTTTCTGTATGCTTCATCCATTCTTCTGCAAACTCAAAGAAATCCAAATCCTCACCATGTGAAGTTATCCTGTTCACAATGGCTGTTGCATCCATGCCATAGTCTGCAACATCAAGAGAAAGGGCATACAGTCGGTCTTGGTACGTCCTTCTAAGCTCCTCAATGATTTTAGCCTTGCTGATATTTTTGATCTTCTTCTGGTTTGAAGACAGGTCAGCATCCGTCAAGGTTATCTCCGTTGGGATGCGCTTTTTAGTTTTTCCCTGACAGACAAGAAAAGAAACGCTTCTTTCCGATTTCTTACCCTTTCTGCCGATTTCAAGCGTAATTGTTGCCATAATTGTTTTTTTACGGAATTTTTACGGAAATTGTGAGCCCAAAAGTGAAAATTATAACCAAATATGAGTACACCTGTGGGGAATCGAACCCTAATCTGAAGAACCGGAATCTTCCATTCTATCCATTGAACTACAGGTGCTTGAGCAAGTTACGTCAATTTTCATATTTAAGGTGTCAAAAAACAACACCCTCCGAACCGGAATCTGA
>JAKSLL010000003.1 GCA_024401215.1 Bacteroidaceae bacterium | reverse complement strand
TGCTTCGAAACATTCTCAGCGCAAAGCCCTCTTGGAGCAATGGCTGAAAGATGTTGGATATGACGAAAAACAAAACGATAACACTATGAATCTGAAAGTGAATAACAGCACCATGAAGGTACAACTTGATGACAATGCAGCGACAAAGGCATTGGTTGAACGATTGAAAGAGGGCTCGATTACCTACAATGCTCATGATTACGGTGGCTTTGAAAAGGTGGGCGCACTCGGTTTCTCGCTTCCCTCCAACGACACCTACATCACAACAGAGCCAGGCGACATCATGCTCTACACAAGTAATCAGCTTTGCATCTTCTTCGACAGCAACTCATGGGAATACACACCTATTGGCAAGATTGAAGGAATGACCAAGCAACAGCTGAAGGATGCCTTCGGAACAGGTGAGGTAAGCATCACACTTTCTCTCGATAACTCTACAGGCGTTGCCTCTATTTCTGCAAATCAGACAAAGTCGAATAGCATCTACGCATTGAATGGTCAGAAACTCGCGGAGGTTCCTGCAAGGGGGATGTATATTGAAGACGGAGTAAAGAAAGTAAAGTAATGAAGAACGTTTTATTATTCATACTGCTTCTCTGTCCTATTGTAAGTATGGCTCAGGAGCAGACAAAGATTGATAGCACAATGATAGTCAGAATCAGCGAAATAGAGGTTTATCCCGAATACCTCACGGAGTATCTGGAGTTTGCCCACGACGTAGGAGCTACATCGGTAAAGGAAGAACCAGGAGTCATCTGCATCTACCCAATGCAGCAACTTCGTAACGATTGCCAAATCCGCATCCTCGAAATCTACGCATCACAGGAAGCGTATCAGCACCACATCAAGACACAGCACTTCCAAACATATAAGCAAGGAACACTTCACATGGTGAAAAGTCTTGACCTCGTGGATATGCGGCAGATGGCACCAGAATGTCTTCCTCTAATTTTCAATAAAGCGAAGGAATAGTGATAAGATTAGATTTTCTAGTATTTTCGATTGTACTGACGACATATGAATTGCATACCTTAACATCTTTTCATTACAACAAATCACTATCAAGTCCGTAATTTCTAAAGTTTTTCGGACTTTTTCTTGTGGATTTCAAGTAAAATGAGCAATTTTGCAAACCAATAATACGAATAAATAGAATTATGAGTTCGCAAAAGAATGTGCTTGAAGTGATTCTCAACAGCACTCGCTCGGTGTTCAATGTACAATCATTAAGGATGCTTACTGAGTGCGAAGACAGTCAGAAACTGACAAAATCGCTTCACTATTACGTAAAGGAAGGAAAGATACGCAATCCTCGGCGTGGTATCTACACCAAAGCCACCTACGATGAGCGGGAGATGGCATGCAGCCTTTTCCGTCCTGCATACATTTCGTTGGAGTATGTGCTTCAGCGTGCAGGTGTTGTGTTTCAGTATGACGACACCATAACATGCGTAAGTTATTTGAATCGCGCGGTAGAGATTGAAGAAAAGGCGTATCAGTTTCGCATCATCAATCCTGAGCTTTGGATTGGTATGGAGGGCATTGAACAAAATGATAACATTCTGATAGCCACTCCCGAACGCGCATTTCTCGATATGGTTTACTTGAGTGCAGGCAATTGCTACTTCGATAACCTTCACCCACTCAACAAGACGAAAGTCAAGCAACTCCTGCCATTATACCAGTCGAAGGTGTTGACAGAAAGAGTTACTGAACTGCTAAATCAGAAATAACTATGGATAAGAATAAGCATAAGCTCTACATGGCTCAGATACTTGGGCTTATCTTCAAGGACAAAGATCTCTGCAATGTGCTGGCATTCAAGGGAGGAACCTCATTGATGTTCTTCTATAACCTCAACCGCTTCTCAACTGATTTGGATTTCAATCTGCTGGATCCCGATAAACTTGACTTGGTTTACGATAAGGTACGCGCTATACTGACTCGCTTTGGTACGATAGACGATGAAGCAAAGAAGCTTTATGGACCTGTGCTTGTGCTGAATTATGGAAAGGGAGAACGAATGTTGAAGGTGGAAATCTCCATTCGGCAGTACCCTAACCATTATGAGATGCGTTCATTAGCAGGTACAGACATTCGCGTGATGACCATGCCAGACATGTTTGCTCATAAGCTGTGTGCTATGGGTGAGCGCCTCTCACCACGTGATATCTATGACGTATGGTTTTTCTTGCAAAATCATGCAGAAATCAATGAAGATATTGTGAAACTGAGAACAGAGAAAAGCGTAAACGAATATGCAGCATGGTGCGCAGAGCATGTAAAAGAGGCAAGTCCAAAACTTCTGATGCAAGGTCTTGGCGAGGTGCTGAACGATACGAAATCAAAGACCTTCGTCAAGAATAAACTCATCGCTGAAACATCTTCGGCTCTTGAACTATTCTCGGCTTTTCCTTTGATTGCAGAACAGGATTGAAGACAAATATAATTAAAGACTATTTGTAGAAGATAAACTATGAGACAGAAGACGTTACAATTTCTTGAGGCTCATCAAAGTGATCAGCCTTCTACTTTCACAGAAGACGCAAAGTGGCGTCAGGATAATGAAGTGTGGCTCAGATGGTCACGCGGTATCGCCTTGTCCATCGTTGACTACATGCAGGAGAACGGCTTAACACGTACGGACATCGCTAACAAACTTGGTGTGTCACCTCAGTATGTTAGCCGCATTCTCTCTGGCAGTACAAATTTCTCATTCAAGAGTGTTGCCGAAATAGAAAGAAAGCTTGGAATATCTTGCATGGAGGCGGCTATGGCGTAAGGTGGTAGCAAGATTCATATTCTCGAATGTCGTCTCTTAGCCTGTTTGTAAGTTTGTTGAGAAAGGAAAATGAGTGATGAAAAGCCACAATAAATATAATAGAGATGGATAAATTTCAAAAAAAGCAAGGTCGACAGCTCATAGATATGCCATGGCGTCTGTAGTTTCGCCTTTTACACACAGAGAAGCTGTAAAAGATACAGAAGATTCGTTTCTTGCTGTTGTATATGCGCAAAGAGACAATCTTATGAAAACGGTGCGAACTAGAAAGCGGGGATTATCCGTTGAAGAACTTCTAGAACAGACTTTTGCAAAACATGTTGCAGAATATTATAATGGTGCCGAAAACAATAAAGAACTGATGTTTTGTGTAAAGAATGATATTTTTGAGGGAATCAAATGGTCCATAATGAAAGGATGGGACGAAGATGAATAGTTTTTTTCATAACAGTCTTTTGATAAGTTCTGTGAAACCTTTGTATGATACAAAAGTGAAGTAACAAAAAACGCTTTAATGATTGATGTTTACAAAGGTGTTGGTTTGAATATTGATAATGACTTAATAAGCGATAAATATGGTATCCGCGAACAATGATAATCTAATTTTATTAGCAAATGAATTTGGTAGGTTTATTGAGGAAGCAAAAGAAAAAAATCCTTATCAAATCAACCTGGTTGAAACAATAGGAGTAGATGAAAATGCTCACTCAAGAATATTGATGAATTTGTTGAAATACAACAAAAGGGGAACATACCCTATTTTAGAATCATTCGTTGAAAACATCATTAACAAAGAAACAACAATTTTCTGTTCATCAATAACAAATCCAAGAATAACATATCAGGAACATGATATTGATGTATTCATACGTCAATGCAATGATTATGGTATTATTATAGAGAACAAGGTACATGGTGCAGTTGACCAAAACAAACAAATTGAAAAGTATGTAAAATATGCAAAGAAAGAATGTTGCATAGACGATAGAAATATAATTGTCATTTATTTAACAAACGATGGCAAAAAAGAAGTTAAGGATTTCAGTCTTACGCCTCATGCCCAACAAATGTTGGGAATTGGAACAAAATCAAATAGGTTTTTGGAGATAAACTATGAGGAACATATCTTGCCGTGGCTAAAAAATGAAGTCAATGAGAAAATAATCTTTGATAAAGAAACCCATCTCAAATCAGCTATACTACAGTATATAGATTATTTAGAAACATGGTTCCAAATTAGAGAAGAAGACAAACAATTAGACATAAAGAAAAAAGCATTTGTTATAGAGAAAATGAATACTAAAGATATACGAGAATTGTTCTCAACATACGATTCTATATTTGAATTACAAGAATGTGTTGGAGATCTACTCCTAGAAAGAGTCGAAGCCATAGGAAGGAAAATATCAAGTAAACTCGAACGTAAAGGATATACTATTAAATCCTCATTTTTTGACAGAGCAAATTTTCGTATAGAGATAGTCCCAAATGGGTGGAAAAAAGCATATTGGGTATTTGAGTATGATAATGGTGACAAAGCCCCTTATTCTGGTGTGCTATATGAAAAAGAACTTAGCCAGAAGGCTTACAATGCTTTGTATAACTACTATGGGCATTCAAACTCCTCATTTGCAGGATGGAAATATGAAAATAAGTATATAATGAATGATGAATTTTGGTTCAATCTTGACGAGAATATAAATCCCTTAGTTAGAGATATAGAAAATATGATAAAGGATGTGCACAAAGAAATGGAAGGGATATTCTTATAATGAATGGGGCAAACCAGCCATTCGTCTTCATACAGGTGACATCATCGACATCCCAGAAGGAGCAAAGCACTGGCACGGAGCAACCAAGAACTCATGGTTCCAGCATCTTGCAAGCCATGTGCATGTTGGTGATCCTGAGAGCAACGAATGGCTCGAACCAGTAACGGATGAACAATATAACGAAGCAAACAAGTAAAAACTTCCTCAAAAGAGAAGCCGTAGAAGAAGATGGCGTTTCCGCTAACAGAGTAATAAATCAATACAGGAGGGTGTGTAAAAAGTAGAGATGACAAAAACATTAATGACATTTTGACACTTACTCCCCCCCAAAAAAAAATTGGTTATAATTCCCAAAATTCAAGATAATAAGGAGCTGATGATTATTACGGGCACCTCACACTATGACCTCTATGACGGAGGAAAAGACAAAGTTATTCCATGGGATAAGTTAGAATCTTTTTTTAACGAGAACCTGTAGTATTCCTGTATCATTACGTTCCTTTCTGCTCATGAAGCCACTTGCATAAGCAGAATTTGCATTAAACACATGCAGTAATCGTTCAAGTCTGCATTATTTTCGTGCACAATTTATGGATTTCTGCATTATCTTTGTGCAGTTTAAAGGGTTTTGTATATCTTTGTAGCAAAAATACAGCATTACTTTATGGAACAGCTTTACGAATTCTTCAACAAAAAACTCAAGGAAACGCCGCTTTCTTTCCATCGCTACAAATTCAATGAGATAAAGTGGGGGGGCCGTTTCTTCGGTCTTGTAGGACCTCGCGGTGTAGGCAAATCAACGATGTTGCTGCAGTACATCAAGGAGAACCTGACCGTGGCAGACACTCTCTATGTGTCTGCTGACCACATGTATTTTGCCGCAAACAGCTTGGTGGACCTAGCGGATAGGTTTGTCAAGATGAACGGTAAACACCTTTTCATAGATGAGATACACAAGTATGCAGGATGGTCGCGCGAGCTGAAACAAATCTACGACAGCTACAGCGAACTGCAGGTTGTCATCTCCGGTTCTTCCATCCTCGACATTTACAAGGGTATGGCCGATCTCAGCCGACGAGTTCCTATCTATGAAATGCAAGGACTCTCGTTTCGCGAATATCTCATGCTATTCCATGGAATAGACGTTCCTGCGTATTCTCTTGAGGATATTCTGTCTCACAAAGCCAGCATTCCGGTAGCCCATCCGCTTCCTATGTTTCAGGATTATCTGAAGCGCGGTTACTATCCTTTCGGCAAAGATGAGGAACTGGAAATGGAACTGATGCAGGTCATCAACCAGACAATGGAGGTCGATATTCCGCAATTCCTTGAGGTAAACGTCACGACTGGTCGCAAGTTGAAGCAACTGCTGATGGTAGTGGCAAAGAGCGTGCCCTTCAAACCTGTGATGCAGAAGTTGGCTGACGTGACGGGAATCAGTCGCAACAACATCTCCGATTACCTCATCTATATGGAACGAGCTGGTATGATTACCCAGCTTCGCGACAGCACAGGCGGAATCAGAGGCATTGGCAAGGTAGAGAAGCTGTATCTTGACAACACCAACCTCATCTATACCCTTACCCCACGCGAAGCAGAGATTGGCAATGTCCGCGAGACCTTCTTCATGAACCAGATGCGAGTACGCCACGACATTGTCAGTTCGTCCATCTCCGATTTCCAGATAGATGACATGACCTTTGAGATAGGTGGACGCAAGAAAGGCCAAAAGCAAATAGAATCTGCAGCCCATGGCTACATCGTAAAGGACGACATCGAGACAGGATATGCCAACGTCATTCCTCTGTGGATGTGTGGATTGAGCTATTAGAATAAGAGAACATAATTATATTTTCACATCCTAAACAATTCAAAGAAATAGGGCATTATATACGTATGGCAACTACAATATCAGCACAAGAACTTAATAGCTCTTGGCCAAAAGGCAATCCCAACGATGCCTACGCCCAGTATTTCACAGGACAGAGTTATCTCTCACCCATAACACCGAAGAACTAGAACTCATGGTTGTTCCAGCATCTTGCAAGCCATGTGCATGTTGGTGATCCTGAGAGCAACGAATGGCTCGAACCAGTAACGGATGAACAATATAACGAAACAAACAAGTAAAAACTTCATCAAGAGAGAAGCCGTAGAGGAAGATGGCTTTTCCGCGAACAGAGTAATAAATCAATACAGAGAGTGTAGCATAAAGCTTTGTTACACTCTCTTTTTATATTTCCACTTTACCTACTTTTGTGTATTGCGCAGTTTTCGTGTTCATAGTACCTTTGCACAAAGAAAAGAACACAGAAAATGAAATGAAAGATTTACGTATAGAGAACATTTGGCGCACACCTTATAGCATTGCAACTCATACTATTAGCCCATACTTTGACGATTTTGACCGAGTATGCAATCTGCATGAATGTCCTTCATTATTCTGCTTTGACGATGGGATTCGTTGGAATCAGCATCACTAATTTTAGGTAAAAAGGAGTTGTTATTGACTCTACATAAATTTATAAATACACAATGGAAAAGGTAAGAAAACTTATTTTGATGCTATTGCTGTCATGCGCAGTAATAAATGATTATGCGCAAGAGGTAGATGGTATTACTGGCGCCACTAAGCAGCATACAGACACAGCAAAAGTGGGTAACATGCTCAAGTCTCTTTCGCGCTTACATCTTGGAGGTTATGGCGAGGCTGTGATGACAAGAAATTTCTATAGCCAAAGTTTTAATAGGTACAACTCCCCTGCGCGATATAAAGATGATGCAAGTCATGGACGTTTTGACTTGCCTCACATCACCTTCAACATCGGTTATGACTTCGGCAATGGTTGGACACTGGGCAGCGAAGTGGAGTTTGAGCATGGCGGTACGGAGACTGCTGTGGAGATTGAGGCAGAGGAGTCGGGCGAATATGAGGCAGAGACAGAGAAAGGTGGCGAGGTTGCCATCGAGCAGTTCTGGATCAACAAAGAATTCCTCAAAGGCAAGGTGAATATCAAGGCAGGTGAGATTATTGTGCCTGTGGGTTACATCAATGCTCACCACGAACCCTTGAACTTCTTCACCTGCTATCGTCACGAGGGCGAATCAACCATATTACCTAACACCTGGCATCAGGTTGGACTGTCAATTTGGGGACGTGTGGGCGATTGGCGATACGAAGCGCAGTTCCTTTCTGGGTTAAACTCTGAGAGTTTTACGGGTGAGAAGTTTGTGCATCAGGGAGCAACAAGTCCTTATGAGTTTAAGGTGGCAAACAACTATGCTGTGGCTTCACGTGTGGATAACTATAGTATAAAGGGATTGCGCTTAGGAGTGAGTGGATATTACGGACACACTTTCCGCAACTCAATAAAGGATCCCGGCGCTTCGTACGATGACGTGAAAGGTGCATTGGCAATCATCTCTGCCGACTGCGAGCTGAAGCGCTGGAACTGGATAGTGCGAGGAGGAGTTACCTATGCTTCGCTCTCTGATGCCGACCGCATTTCAGAATATAACAAAGCAAACTCTACCCATCATAAGTATCAAGATGGCAATCCATTCCACAACACAAACATAGGCAGCAATGCCGTGGCATGGAGTGTAGAAGCAGGATATGACATCTTATCACAAATCAGGAAGATGAAAGACCTTCAGCGACTGTATATCTTCGGACGCTACGAACATCACAACACGATGACCGCAGGTACTTACAAAAGTCAGTACAAGCAATGCGCTCCTTATCGCACCACCGTCGGCCTCAACTATCATCCTATCAAACAGATAGTAGTAAAGGGCGAGTATGCCTACCGATACTTCAAGAAGCCCAACAACAACGGATTGAACGCCGATAGTCCGCTGTATGTACAACCTTTTAACAACGAGCCAAGCGTAAGCTTAAGTATTGCTTATCAGGGATGGTTCTTTTAATTAGTTTCGATAATAAAAACTCGATAACTCGAATAATCAAATAAACGACAATCAAACATAAAAATCAAAACAACAATGAAAAAGATTAAATCAGTAACAAAGGCCTTAATGATAGGCTTGATGGCAGGTGGCGTATTTGCTTCCTGCAGCAATGACGATGATGTAAACACAGAAATTGTAAGTGGTTCTCAAGCAGCCCTTGACGCGGCTTGCGCTCAGTGGAAGGTGGCACGTGCCGACTGGGAAAACTCCGAAGCTTTTCTATTTGGTGCAGCCGATGAATACTCCATTGATCCTCACACCGATACATGGCCTGTTGACCAGTCAGCTCTCGCTGGCGTTCTTCGCGACGGAGCAGTCATGGCGGACATAGAGAACAAGGTGAAGCAACTCAACTCTGGACTTCTTGGTTATCATGGTATCGAGTACGTACTCTACCGTAATGGCAATCCTCGCGACATCAACCAGTTGACCGACCTCGAATATAAGTATGTGTGTGCCGTGGCTAAGGACCTCTATCAGGCTACCTGCGTGCTGCAAACAACATGGGATGGAGCAAAGAGTGGCACACGCTATGAAGAAACTATCAACTACCTGCGTTCTCACAACACCCTCAACGATGATGGCGATGTAACCAACGAGGGATTGAGCTACAAAAACTTCGGTGCTAACTTCAAGAACACGCCTTCTGCCGATTACGAAAGCGACCTTGATGCTACCATCCAGATCATTGAAGGTGCGCGTGACATCATCAGCGAGGTTGGCGGTTCAAAGATTGGCTTGCCTTGGTCGGGCGAAGACGCTTCGTACATCGAGTCACCATACGCTTACAATAGTATCGTGGATTTCTACGACAACATCATCAGTTGCCAAAATGCTCTCTATGGTGGTGTAGGCGCAACCACTCCTAACAAAGAGTCGCTCATATACTTCTGCCTCAACGCAGGCAATGCAAATCTCAAGACTCAAGCTCAGACAGTACAGAACAAGATGGATGCTGCACTCAAAGCCATCGGCAGCATGAAGAAGCCTTTTGCGCTCAACTACAAGGATGCCTCTGCCAAGACTGCCATTGATGCTTTGGACGAACTTGACGGAGCATTGGACAAGTTGGAAAAGACACTCGAAACGTATGCTGGAAATTCGACAGTAGAGAACCAGTGCAAAGTGATCAATGCCAACTATGTGGATAATGTGGTGGTGGAAACCTACACTTCACTTTGCAACAATGCAGAGAAATTGTATAATGCAATAAAAGCAATCAAGAAATAATCATGAACAAGACATCATTAGTATTTGCTATTTCCGCAGCCATTGCTCTATACTCGTGTTCAGATGACAACACGGAAGCTCTGTCATGGGATATTGGCGAGGGGGCTGCTATCGATTATCCTGAAGATTACTATGCCGGCGGCAAACTTGGCACAACAACCAACAACTCATCTACTGCCTACAAGCAGCCAACTGTTGCCGTAGAGAATGCAGGTATGGTGACTGCCTTCAACGAGGGCGAATACCTCTTTGAGAAGGATTTCAACACCAACACTTCGGGTGCTTTCAAGGGATTAGGCCCTGTCTATGTGCGACCAGGATGCCTTTACTGCCATCCTGGCTATGGTCATGGAGCAAGGCAAAACACCTATGCCGCCAATCTGCAACGCAATGGCTATTTGCTTGTTGTGTATGACAAAAAGACCGATGCCTACATACGTTCGGTAGCTGGCATGCCTCAGACGGGAGCCGTGAAGCCTTTCAAGGCACCTATCGACGAGACACAGATTAAGATTGCATGGAACAACTACACCGATGAGTGGGGAAACCAGTTCCCCGATGGCGAGACTTACGAACTGACATATCCCGACGTCACCATCCCTGCCACTGCGTTCTATGCGCCCGTGGTGGTGCAGCGTGACGGTAAGGATGTGGAGATTGCTGCTGCCGACCACGAAGAAAACATCGGCATACGTCTGGAATCAACCATCGGCATCTATGGCACCGGACTTCTGGATGCCATTACCGATGAGGATATCACCGCTCAGTGGAAAGCCGAGTCGCCTTACGTGACGCTCAACCCTGCCATGTGGGATCAGACAACTGACACTTGGAAAAGCTATTACACAAACAGCAAGCAAGGCGATGGAACCAAGTACGTGCGCCGCTTCACTTACGCCATGAGCCGTGGGCCTCTACTGGATGCTGCTGGCGCCAATGCCATCTGGAACATCACCAACGTGACACGTCCCGACCGCCGCTACCATTATCTTGACCTGGCTGGCAAGTATTACGCCGAGACCTCATCGAAAGACCCAGAGGTACAGGCTGGATTCAAGGAGTACATCAACCTTGTTGATCCTGACAAAAAGCATCCGGAGTGGCATACGGGCAATGTGGAGTCTGATATCAAGACCTACCTGACCAGTCAGACGCTGGACACCGAGATGACCGAGTCGCAGTATAAGAACCTCATGATCTGGCATCGTGGACTTGCCGTTCCTGCTGCTCGAAACACTACAACCGAGGACTTCAAGGCAGGCAAGGAACTCTTCTCGCAAATTGGCTGTGCACAATGCCATCGTCCTTCTTGGATAACGGGCAAGGATGACATTCAAGACCCTAACTTACTGTTCTCCAACGCCGACATGCCTCGCTACCCATATCAGAAAATCTGGCCTTATACCGACATGGTTCAGCACCGCCTCTTTATGAAAAATGATTTGCGCACAGGTTGGTGCCGCACCACTCCACTCTGGGGACGAGGATTGGCGAGCAAGTGCGGTTCGGGTGTTGAGAGGATGCATGACTGTCGCGCCCGCAATGTCATCGAAGCTATTATGTGGCACGGTTGCAAGAGCGAGGGCGGCAAGAGCGATGCCTACTCCACTGTTGAGAAGTTCCGCAAGCTCACTAAGAAACAACGCGACCAGATAGTGTATTTCATAGAATCGATATAGGCACAGATGCAGATGCTTTGCGAGCAGAAGCATAGATGCTTTACGACGTGAAGTATCGATACTTTGCAAGGTAATGTATCTGGAGGTTAGCCGCCTAAGATTCTCCTAAAGAGAGAGAAGAACATATAGCATGAACGATAACAACAATAACACATCATACCCATACCCAGCCCCCTTCCTCACAAGGGCTGGGATGGGTCTTTTATATACACTCCTCATAGTGAGTATGGGAGTTGCCACCATTGTAGAGAAAATTCATGGCAAGGACTATGCTGGCGAGCACATCTATGGCTCGTGGTGGTTCATCACTTTGTGGGGGGTGCTTGCTATAGTGTCGCTGGCATTCCTTATGCGAATGAAGATACACAAAAAAATGCCGGTCTTCCTGTTGCACATCTCTTTTGTGGTGATGCTTGCAGGGGCATTGATTACGCATCTCACCTCACAGGAAGGGACAGTACATCTGCGTATGAACAGGGATGTGCAGACTTTTCTCGACAGCGAACAGCGTGTGCAACATCTGCCCTTCACCATGCGACTGGAAGCATTCGATATCCTCCGCTATCCCGGCACAGATGCTGTGATGGATTACCGTTGTGAAATAGATGTAAGACAAGAGACACCTTCAACAAACTCAGGACAGGTTCTTGCTGATAGCCAAAGCCACCAGATGGTTGTATCCATGAATAATATCGGTAAGGCTTCGGGGTATCGTTTCTATCAGTCGTCATACGATGATGACGGACAAGGCACACACCTCCTCGTGGCGCACGACCCCTATGGCATTGCCGTCACCTACATAGGTTACTTGATGCTCTTTGTCAGTCTTCTATGGACGATATTCTCGCGCCACACACGTATTCGCAGGCTCTATCGCATGACCATACGCCCGTTTATGGTTATGGCTGTTTTCTGTCTGCCGTTTACTTCTGCATTGGGACAGACACCCACTCCCGTCTCAAGCGAGATTGCCCACGAACTGGGCAAGGTAGTCATCCTTTACAATGGTCGTCTTTGTCCTGTCAATACGGCAGCCACAGACTTCGTCACAAAGCTCTCTGGCAAACCCTCTTGGAATGGTTATTCTGCCGATGAAATTTTTACTGGCTGGATGATATTCTATACGGAATGGGAGCAGCAAAAGATTATACGCATCAAGAGCGCTGAGGTGCAACGCCTGCTGGGTATTGAGGGGCAGTGGGCATCCGTTCGCGACTTCTATTCTCCCGAAGGCGAGTACAAGCTTCGCGACAAAGTCAATGATTCCGACCTTCCGGATGCCACACGCAAAGCCATTCGTGAGGCAGACGAGAAGTTGCAAGTCATCAGCATGTTCTATGGCAACGAGATGCTCCGCATGTTTCCTTTGGAATCCTCCAAACAACTAAACAACCAACCCCCAAAACAACTAAACGACCAATCCCCAAAACAACTAACTTGGCACGCTCCAGGCAGCACCGAACTTCCACTCGGCACGCCCGAACGGGAATTTCAGTTCATCAATCATGCTATGGATCATCTCGTCCAGGCCATTCTTGTCAACGATATTTCTGGTGCCAAGCAGATGATTGCCAAGATAAGACTCTACCAGCAGGAGAAAGTGGGCGACGCGCTTCCATCGAAGACTATGATCGGCATCGAGGTGTACTACAACACGCTGCTCTCTGCCAGGTGGATCACGTTCTTGTGCCTAACGCTAAGCTTGCTGTTATGCCTATTCCTATTGTCAGAGAAAGGTGGACGAGCAGCGCGCGTGATTGACATGCTTTACATCATCTCTCTGCTGACATACATCTCTGCGCTCTTCGTCATGCGCTGGCTTATCAGCAGTCATATTCCAATGAGCAATGGTTACGAGACAATGCTCTTCATGGCTTTGGTGACGATGCTCATCACCATCATCATGATGCGCCGCATCCCGATACTACAGGCATTTGGTCCTGTCGTTGCATCATTCTGCATGCTTGTGGCAACGCTTGCCAGCGGAAGTCCACAAATTACAAACTTGATGCCGGTACTGCAGTCGCCTCTGCTCTCCATCCATGTGGCAATGGTGATGATAGCATACGCCCTGCTGGCAATGATTACACTGCTTGCTATCCAAGGACTTTATCTATCGTGTAAGTTGAAATCAAAGTCTAGGGCTCTCTCCCAAGCGAGGAAATCGGAGGGGAACTTAGTCCGTACCACAGCACTCTCCCAGCTTCTGCTTTATCCCGCTATCGTCACGCTCTGCTTCGGCATCTTCGTGGGAGCAATCTGGGCAAACGTATCGTGGGGTACCTATTGGTCTTGGGATCCCAAGGAGACATGGGCACTCATTACGCTCATGATTTATGCCATTCCGCTTCACCGCTCCCTTGTTTCATGGTCGCCAGCACGCTACCACCTTTTCATCCTTCTTTCTTTCCTCACCGTACTGATGACCTACTTCGGCGTCAACTATTTTCTCTCCGGCATGCATTCGTATGCATAGACAATCACATCAATTCACAAAAAACACATTACGCTAATATTCTACAAACGAAGAATACACCCCATTACGGCATAATAGAAAAAGAGTTCTCTCTGCCTTTTATGACAAAGAGAACTCTATGTATTTTAACTATTCTTCCAGCATAGCGAGGAACTCATCCTCAGAGACAAGCGGAATGCCAAGGCTGTTAGCTTTCTCGAGCTTTGAAGGACCCATATTCTCGCCAGCAAGGATGAAGGTTGTCTTTTTCGATATGCTTCCCACATTCTTACCACCATTTCGTTCTATCATCGCCTTGTACTCATCACGCGAATGATGGGCAAAAACTCCTGAAATTACAATGCTCTTTCCTGAGAGCTTGTCTGTAGCACCTTCCAGCTGGTCATCTGAAAGCCGCATCTGAACACCACTATCAGCAAGTTTATCAATAATCGCAACATTCTGTTCGTCATGGAAATAGCGGATGACACTCTCTGCTATAACCTCGCCTACACCATCCACTTCAAGCAGCTGCTCTACTGTGGCATTACGCAATTCATCCATAGACTTGAAATGGCGAGCGATAAGTTTGGCTGTTGTCTCACCCACAAAACGTATTCCAATAGAAAAGACAACACGTTCGAAAGGAACATTGAGTGAATTCTTTATGCTATCCACCACCTTCTGAGCAGACTTCACACGGTTACGGTTAAAGCCGCAGATATCTGCCACAGTGAGGGAATAGAGGTCTGAAATATCATGTATGAGGCCACGCTGATAGTAATCATCGACAGTTTCAGGGCCAAGGCTTTCAATATTCATTGCCTTGCGAGATATGAAATGCTCTATGCGTCCTTTGATCTGAGGAGGACAATGGCTGTCGTTAGGACAGTAATGAGCTGCCTCACCCTCATATCTTACGAGTTCAGCGCCACATTCAGGACAGCGGCTAATAAACTCTACTTTGTGAACATCGCCCGTTCGCTGCTCCTTGTCAACACCTACCACCTTTGGTATTATTTCGCCCCCCTTCTCAACATACACCATGTCGCCTATATGCAAATCGAGTTCCTCCATAACATCTGCATTATGAAGTGACGCACGCTTCACCATTGTGCCTGCAAGAAGCACAGGATCCATATTGGCAACTGGTGTCACAGCACCTGTACGACCCACTTGATAGGTCACCTCATTGAGACGCGTGCAAGCCCTCTCTGCCTTAAATTTATATGCGATAGCCCATCGAGGACTCTTTGCGGTATATCCGAGATGACGCTGCTGCCGCAAGGAATTGACCTTCAGCACTATGCCATCGGTAGCCACAGGCAGATTTTTCCTTTCCACATCCCAGTATTCGATAAACTCAAGCACCTCATCCACCGTCTTGCATTTCTTCATTCCCTGCGAAATCTTGAATCCCCAGTCTGCAGCCTTACTCATATTTTCATAATGATAGCTGTCGGCTGGTATCGCATCGCCAAGGAGGTAATAGAGATAGGCATCGAGACCACGCTGAGCGACGACCTTAGAACTCTGTGACTTCAGTGTTCCACTCGCTGCATTTCGCGGATTGGCAAATAGCGGTTCTTCGTTTTTGGCGCGTTCTTCATTGAGTCGTTCAAAATTCTTCCATGGAAGAAGTATCTCACCACGAATCTCAAACTCATGTGGATAATCCCCACCCTCTTTCAGACGTAGAGGTATAGATTTTATAGTACGAACATTTGCCGTCACATCATCGCCCCTCACACCATCACCACGTGTGACAGCCTGAGTGAGAATACCGTCAACGTAGGTAAGCGAGATGCTGAGTCCGTCATACTTCATCTCTGCGCATATCTCGAAATCTTCACCCTCAAGACCATCCTTCACACGGGCATAGAAATCACGCACTTCTTGTTCATTGTAAGTATTTGCAAGAGAAAGCATTGGATACTTATGCGGAACAGACTGAAACTGCTGATTGAGGTCACTTCCCACACGCTGTGTTGGAGAATTCGGATCAGCATACTGAGGATAAAACATCTCCAAATCCTGAAGTTTGTACATCATCTGATCGAAGTCATAATCAGATATTGTTGGCTGGTTAAGCACATAGTAATTGTAGTTATGCTGGTCGAGCTCTTTTCGCAGCTGTTCGATTTCTTCTTTTGGTGTCATGGTGCAGTAAGTAGGTATTCAAAATTCATTAAATGGATGTTCTTAAAAAGAACATTATCCATATTCATTGCAAAAATACAACAAAAAAAACACTCTCCCAAATAATGAGAAAGTGTTTTTAATGTATTCAACTTTTGCAAGTTTGCAACCTGCTCGTTTTGGGGAGTTAAAGAGAAGTTTAAGAAGAGTTATCGCTTAGCTCGGAGTTAAAGAGACGTTTGCCATGTCTGACATTTGTCACTTTAACTACCCTTTAACTTCTCTTTAAACAACCTTTAACTCCATAACAAGTGGAGCGAAACTTGTAAATGTATTTTTAACTATGACTATGCTAAATTAGATGAGCGGCATTCCTGCAGCAGCACACTCCTTACGCATATCGTCCGGCCAGATAGAAGCCTGGATTTCACCGATATGAGCCTTATGAAGGAGAACCATGCAGAGACGGCTCTGACCGATGCCGCCACCGATAGAGAGAGGCAACTCATCATTAAGAAGTCTCTTGTGGAAATACAAATCTTTGCGCTCAGTCTTTCCTTCTATCTCAAGCTGACGCATGAGAGACTCCTTATCGACACGGATACCCATTGATGACAACTCAAAACCGCGGTTAAGCACTGGATACCAAATCATTATATCACCATTGAGACCGAGGAATCCATCCTCATTTGGAGTGCTCCAGTCATCATAGTCTGGAGCGCGACCGTCATGCTTCTCACCATTAGAAAGCTTGCCGCCGATGCCCATGATGAACACTGCTCCATACTTCTTGCAGATAGCATCCTCACGCTCCTTTGGAGAGAGGTCTGGATACATCTGAAGAAGTTCTTCAGAATGGATGAAATGTATCGTTTCTGGAAGGAATGGCTTAATCTGTGGATATGTTTCGCATACAAGATACTCTGTACGAAGAATAGCAGAATAAATGTCATTCACGATTGTCTTGAGGAAAGCGATTGTTCTGTTTTCCTTAGAGATTGTGCGACACCAGTCCCACTGGTCAACATAAAGACTATGGAGATTGTCCAGTTCCTCGTCACCACGAATGGCATTCATATCAGTATAGATGCCGAAACCTGGCTTCAAGTCATACTCACAAAGCATCATACGCTTCCATTTTGCAAGTGAATGAACAACCTCTGCAACCTGGTCACCCATATCCTTTATAGGGAAGGACACTGGACGCTCAACTCCATTGAGATCGTCATTGAGTCCAAGTCCGCGGAGCACAAACAAAGGCGCTGTAACGCGGCGAAGACGAAGAGCTGTGGCGAGATTTATCTGGAAGAACTCCTTTATCTGCTTTATGCCTTGCTCTGTCTGTGTAGGATTGAGGAGCTGTTTATACCCATCAACCTTTATAATTTTACTCATATCTACTTTTGATTGTTTTTTTTCAAGGTATTTTCAGAAATCAGACTATTGTCTCTGTCAAAAACCATGCAAAGTTACAATTTATATTTTATTCAAAGCAAGAAAAATCGAAAATAATTGCAAAATGTAAGAAAAACACGGCAGTTTCCTTTACTATTGCACAAAAACAGCCGTTTTCAATAACTTTTATTGCACAATTCATTATTTCAAAAAACACATAGAAGAATGAGCACATAACACCAAAATGTTTTCCTACAGCTCCTAAGCAATGGTACAATAATACTGGTTTCGATCCATTTTTTGCGGAGTTAAGTAATGGTAAAAAATAGTTTCCTAAAGTTTCTTGAACTCTTTTATATAAAAGTTTTCGTGGTTTATCCTTTACCAAAAACACAAGTTACAGCCTCTGGAACTATCATTTTATCATTACTTAACCATTAGTTAATAATGTTTCACATATTTTATAATAGATAATCCAAAAAAAAACCGTAACTTTGTGCCCGTTTTGAAAAAAGGCCTCTGAGACAAGCAGCATAAGACACACTGCGAGCATCACTGCCATAAAGAAATTAGCAAAAAAGCACATAACATATCAATCAGATGAAAGATTTCAATATTGATGAAATATTTGAGGAAGGACAAGCTGAAAACAGATTCAGCTTCATAACAAGCATTGACGGAATGTCAAAGGTGAAGCTGGAAGAAGAAATCAAAGAAGAAGATTTCATCCCAGTCTTGCCATTGCGTGGAATCATGCTTTTCCCACATGTAATGATACCTATTTCCATAGGAAGAAAATCCTCAAACAAACTACTAAAAGACGCATTCAAAAAGCAGGAGCCGATAGCAGTATTCAGCCAGAAAAATGATGCTATCGACGAACCAGACTATAACTCCGTATATCATGTCGGCGTTGTTGCCAAGGTACAGAAGATTATCAACCTCCCCGACGGTTCAAAGACAGCAATCCTTCAGGGCTATCACAGAGTGGAGCTTCTGGAAATGATACCAAACGGGCAATATAACATAGGTCGTGTAAAGAATCTGCCAGAGGATGAGCCAAAGAGCAACGACAGGGAGTTTTCAGCAGTAGCAGACGCATGCAAGGAGACAGCAATAAAGCTCATGAAGCACAATGAAAGCACTATCGGCACCGCATTTGCGCTCAACAACCTGACAGACCGCATACTCTGCATAAACTTCATCTGTTCAAGTCTTAACATCACAAACGGAGAACGCATCAACCTCATCATAGAGTCATCGCTATGCCAGCGCGCCTATGAACTGCTTGGCATCCTTCAGCGCGAATTCCAATACCTCTCGCTGAAGATGAACATACAAATGCGTACAAGAGAAGTCCTCGACAAGCAGCAGAAAGAGTTCTTCCTCCGTCAGGAGATTGAAAACATACAGGAAGAGCTCGGCGAAGGCGCTACTGACGATGTCAAGAAATTCAGGGAGATTGCCCTCAAAAAGAAATGGAGCGACGAGACTAAAGAGCATTTCATGACAGCACTCGAAAGACTCGCCCGACTCAGCAGCCACTCTCCAGACTACCAAGTGGAATACACATATCTGAAGACAATGCTCAATCTGCCATGGGGCGAATACACGAAAGACAACCTCAGCCTCGCAAACGCAATGAAAGTGCTCGACAAAGACCACTACGGCATGGAGAAGGTGAAAGAGCGCATCATTGAGCATCTCGCCGTGTTGAAAATGCGAGGTGACTTCAAAAGTCCGATAATATGCCTCTATGGCCCTCCAGGAGTAGGAAAGACATCACTCGGCAAGAGCATTGCCAAGGCGATGAAACGCAAATATGTGAGAATGTCACTTGGCGGCATGCATGACGAGTCAGAGATCAGAGGACACAGAAAGACTTATATCGGCGCTATGTGCGGACAGATTCTGAAAAACATAGCAAAGGCAGGTTCGTCAAACCCTGTGTTCATTCTCGACGAGATCGACAAGGTTGGTCAGCAAAGCAATCATGGCGACCCATCATCTGCCCTTCTCGAAGTGCTCGATCCAGAGCAGAACAACGCTTTCCACGACAACTACCTCGACACAGACTACGACCTCTCAAAAGTGATGTTCATAGCAACAGCCAACAACATCAGCACCATTCCAGGTCCACTGCTCGACAGAATGGAGCTCATAGAGGTGAGCGGATACCTCACAGAGGAGAAGATAGAAATTGCCAAGCGCCATCTCATACCTCAGGAACTTGAGAACCTCGGAATGCAGAACAGCGGCATAAAGATTTCCAAAGCCGCTATTGAGAAGATTATCGAAGACTACACACGCGAGTCGGGTGTCCGTGATCTTGACAAGAAAATCAACAAGGTGCTACGCAAGGTCACCCTCAACTACGCAAAAGACGGAGTTCTGCCTAAGGGCGAACTCAAGATTGACGACATAAAGAAGTACCTCGGCAACGAGCCATACAGCAGAGACAAGTATCAGGGCAACGACTACTACGGCGTGGTGACAGGACTTGCATGGACAGCTGTCGGAGGCGAGATACTCTTCATAGAGACATCCGTTGACAACGGCAAGGGAGGCAAACTCGGACTTACAGGCAACCTCGGAAATGTGATGAAGGAGTCGGCGACAATAGCTCTCCAATACATCAAAGAGCATTGCGACCTCCTCGGCATAGATGTAGAGTGGTTCGACAACCACAACATACACATACACGTGCCAGAAGGTGCCACACCAAAAGACGGTCCTTCTGCAGGTATAACAATAGCCACATCACTTGCCAGCGCAATAACAAGAAAGAAGGTGCGCAAGAACATTGCAATGACAGGAGAAATCACCCTTCGCGGCAAGGTGCTTCCTGTGGGAGGCATAAAAGAGAAGATTCTCGCCGCCAAGCGTGCAGGCATCACCGACATCCTCATTTGCAACGAAAACAGAAAAGACATCGAGGACATTCCAGAACGCTATGTCAATGGATTGACATTCCACTATGTCGAGAATGTGAAAGACGTGCTTGATTTCGCACTATTATAAAAACATCAACAAGCAATCAGGTTTGTCACGCATGGCAAATCTGATTGCCTCTACATAACGAAAGCCACATAAGCAGCCATTCGGCAACAACGAGCAACTGCTTGCATTAAAATATATCTATGACTTTTCAACTTCAATATAACGATTCAAAGACAAATGCCCGCGCAGGACTCATCCACACTGATCATGGAGACATCCAAACGCCGATTTTCATGCCTGTAGGTACACAAGCTACGGTAAAGGGTGTACACCTTCATGAACTTAAAGATGATGTCAAGGCGCAGATTATCCTCGGCAACACCTACCACCTCTACCTCCGTCCAGGACTTGAGGTCATAGAAGCGGCAGGCGGCTTGCATAAGTTCAACGGCTTTGACCGCCCTATGCTCACAGACAGTGGAGGATTCCAGGTGTTCTCACTCGCTGGTATCAGAAAGATACGCGAGGAAGGTGTTGAATTTAGAAGCCATATCGACGGAAGCAAGCACCATTTCACTCCAGAAGGCGTGATGGACATTGAACGAACAATTGGAGCAGACATCATGATGGCTTTCGACGAGTGTCCACCAGGCACAAGCGACTATGAATACTCAAAGAAGTCACTCGCCCTCACTGAAAGATGGCTCGACAGATGTATCAAGCGTTTCAACGAGACAGAGCCGAAATACGGATACCAGCAGAGCCTCTTCCCGATAGTACAAGGATGCACATACAAAGACTTGCGACGCAAAGCAGCAGAGAATGTGGCATCAAAAGGATGCGACGGCAACGCTATTGGCGGACTCGCTGTGGGTGAACCTACAGACGTGATGTATGAGATGATAGAGGTGGTAAACGAAGTTCTTCCGACCGACAAGCCGCGCTATCTGATGGGAGTTGGCACTCCTATAAACCTGCTTGAAGGCATTGAGCGAGGCATCGACATGTTTGACTGCGTGATGCCAACACGAAACGGAAGAAACGCCCAGATCTTCACGAAACACGGAACAATAAATCTCCGCAACAAGAAATGGGATTTGGACTTCTCGCCTCTCGACCCAGAGGGACCTTCGTATGTTGACACAGCATACACAAAGGCATACGTGCATCATCTCTTCAAAGCCCAGGAACTTCTTGCAATGCAGATTGCATCAATACACAACCTCGCGTTCTACCTCTGGCTGGTTGGAGAAGCAAGGCAGCACATCATCGCTGGCGACTTCGCCGTATGGAAAGCAAAGATGGTGGAGGAACTCGGAAGACGACTGTAAAAATACGCTTTATATATATAATATTGTGTAAATGTTGTTTTTCCTAACTGGATGCCGCAAATTTCATAGGCATCAGTATTAATCACACAAATTTCAATCAATAGTGGACATACAAGAGAGTACTAACAACGATACTGTTATCGACGCAGTCAACAGCGACAGCTCTTCTGCAATACAAGCAGAGACAGGAAGCGATGCCGTGAATGAAGGAGGCAAAGACGAAGGAGGCGCAGCAGTTTCACATACCGACGATAAGCAAAAGAAACGAAGAGGCAAAAGACTTCGCATGCGTTCAAAGTCCGGTAAGATGACGCGAGCTATGGAATGGCTCAGCGAGCACTCTCCCGTATCACGCCTTGACAGATATATAATAAAAAAATTCCTCGGCACATATTTCTTCTCTATAGCACTGATTATCAGTATCGCTGTTGTCTTCGACTTCAACGAGAATGTGGATAAGTTCCTTCAGCATGATGCGACGATGCAGGAGATTGTGTTCGACTACTACCTGAGCTTCATTCCATTTTACTCAAACCTCTTCAGCCAGCTGTTTGTGTTCATCGCTGTGATATTCTTCACGACAAAGCTTGCTGACAACTCAGAAATTATCGCCATGCTGTCAACTGGAACAAGTTTCAGGCGACTGGTAAGACCATATATGATTTCGGCGGCATTGATTGCTATCATGAACTACAGTCTCGGAGCATACGTAATACCAAAAGGCAATGTCAAACGAGTGAATTTCGAGAACAGAGTGAAAAACCGAGGACGCCAAGACATTTCATCAAACATTCAGTTGGAGGTCGACTCTGGAGTCATCGCCCATATCGACAGGTATGAAGACAGTCAGAAAATGGGATATAATTTCACTCTCGACAAATACGAAAACAAAAAACTCGTGAAGCACCTCGAGGCAATGACCATCCAATACGACACATTATCATACGAGCCAAACCATTGGATTATAACAGGTTACCGCACACGTGACTTACAAGGGTTAAGAGAAAACATCGCCAGCGGTTCAAAGCTTGACACAGTCATAAGGATGCAACCTCAGGACCTCCTCATCTCACGAGACATGGAGATGACGCTCACAAGTCCGGAGCTTGAGAAATATATTGAGCACCAGAAAGCAAGAGGATTTGCAAACATACAGAAATTCGAGGTTGAATACTGGAAAAGAGGTGCAACGGCTTGCGCCACATTCATCCTCACGCTCATCGGCGTAAGCCTTTCAGCCAAAAAGAGGAAAAACGGAATGGGTATAGCACTTGGTATTGGTCTCGCACTCATCCTGACGTATATCATGTTCCAGACTGTAGCATCCAGCCTTGCCGTGAACGCCAATGTGCCAGCAATAATCGCTGTGTGGATACCAAATTTCGTGTTCGCATTCATCGCTTTCTATTATTACAAGAAAGCACCGAGATAAGCATATAACGAAATGCCGACTGTGCAGCATAAGATATTATTGAACATCAATTTAGCAACTCTTCCACATAAACATCAAGAGGCAATAACAAAACAACAAGATGTATTTTGACGAATTAAATATAACTGATGACTTGCTCGATGCTCTCGACGCAATGAATTTTGAGATCTGTTCACCAATTCAAGAACAGGCCATACCCAAAATCCTCGAAGGCAATGACCTTTTAGGTATCGCCCAGACTGGCACAGGAAAAACCGCTGCATATCTCCTGCCTGTTCTTGACATGCTCAGTCACGGCAATTACCCAAAAGACTCTGTGAACTGCATCATAATGTCGCCAACAAGAGAACTGGCACAGCAGATCGATCAGCAGGTACAGGGCTTTGGCTACTACCTCGACGGCGTGTCATCAGTAGCCATATATGGAGGCAATGACGGCATGCGCTTTGAGCAAGAGAGGAAAGGTCTTGAACTCGGAGCAGACATTGTGATTGCCACACCTGGCAGACTCATCAGCCACCTTAACGGCGGACATATAGACTTGAAAAAGACATCGTTCTTCATACTTGACGAGGCAGACAGAATGCTCGACATGGGATTCTACGACGACATCATGAAGATTGCAAGTTACCTGTCAGACAAACGACAGACCATACTCTTCTCCGCAACCATGCCAAGCAACATCCAGAAACTCGCAAACAACATTCTGAACAATCCTGTAGAAGTTAAGATTGCCGTTTCCAAGCCTGCAGAGAAAATCAAACAGACAGCTTACATCTGCCACGAAGGGATGAAGGACAAGATTGCAGAGAAAGTGTTGTCGGCACCTGACCTTGAGCGAGTTATACTTTTCGCGTCATCAAAACTGAAGGTCAAAGAACTGTCAAGAAACCTCAAAATGAAGGGATTCAATGTTGGAGCCATGCACAGCGACCTTGAGCAGAAAGAGCGCGAGGACATTATGCTTGACTTCAAGAACAAGAAAATCAGCATCCTCATAGCGACAGACATTGTGAGCCGTGGCATAGACATTGACGACATACAGCTCGTGGTGAACTATGACGTGCCGCGCGATGCCGAGGACTATGTACACAGAATCGGAAGAACAGCAAGAGCAAACAGAGAAGGCGAAGCCGTGACACTCGTGACCCCTCGTGACTTCATGCATCTGAAAAAGATTGAGAGTCTCATAGAAAAAGAAATCGACAAGCCTGAGCTTCCAGAGGGATGTGGCGAAAAGCCAGACATGACAGCTTCAGCAGATAGAAAAGGCAGGATGCAGAAGAGGCACAAACATTCTAGGAAGGCGAATGGCAGCAAGAATCCAAAGGCAGCAGACAGTCACAACACTACAGCCAAAGATAGCCAATCTGCAACAAGCAGCGATAACAGCGCAAGCGGCAGTCGCTCCAAAAAGAGAAGCTATCACCATAAGAAACAACAAAAAATTATTAAAAATAATTAAGTTTCAGTTTTTTTAACGCTCATATTCCAAAGTAATTTTGAATAGTCGCCAAAAAAGACTAAATTTGCATAATGAAAAGGAACAAACGCCCACAGACACATAATGCGGCATGTTCTCATACAGCAAAGAAGCAAAAAACATTTGAACATAACTCAGCAATCTTAGGAACTCAACAGACGGGATTCATAAGACTACACATAATAATAATGAAAGAAAATTTATTAGGACTCCTATTTGCGACGTTCGCAATAACTGCTTCCGCCCAGAACGGAATAAACTCGCCATATTCAAGATATGGATTCGGCATACAGTCAGAGCGAGCATTAGGTTTCAATAAAGGTATGGGAGGCGTTGCCCAAGGTTTCCGCAATGGAAAGCAGATAAACATCGCCAACCCAGCGTCATATTCTGCAGTGGACTCATTGTCTTCACTTTTCGACTTAGGACTGTCCATCTACAACGGCAACTACAAGATGGGAGGCCTCCAACAAAATGCCAAGAACTCAAGTTTTGACTATTTCGCATACCAATTCAAAGCTGCAAAAAATGTCGGAATGACAGTTGGCATAATGCCTGTAACGAATATCAATTACGACTTCTCCTCATCAACAGAAACCCTCACCAACAACGAAGATGTGACATCAGCATACAGATTCGCAGGTAATGGCGGACTGAGAGAGGTGATGCTCGGAGCTGGATGGAAACCCTTCAAGCCTATTTCCATCGGCCTTAATGTAAGTTACCTTTGGGGTGACTACGAACACAGCATGAGCATGGCATTCAGCGAGAGCAGCGCCTACTCTATGTACAGAAAATACAATGCAGACATCAGCACATACAACCTCCAAGCAGGTATTCAACTCATCCAGCCATTAGGCAAGAATGACGGTATCGTGATTGGAGGCACATATACCTATGGTCATGACTTACACAACATAGCATACCGCTCAACTCAGACATTGAACGGAAGTGCTGTTGAAGCAGCAAGCGTTGACTCAATAAAGAACGCATTCCAACTCCCTCATTCTTTCGCTGTAGGTATCACTTATTACCATTCTAACAAATTCCGCATCGGAGCGGATTTCGAACTTCAGAAATGGTCTAACTGTCTTTTCCCCGACCAGAGTACAGGATTTGACAACGCACATAATGACATATACCGTTCAACAAAAGGTCAGTTGAATGACAAAACAAAATTCTCTCTTGGATTTGACTATACGCCAAACTCCCTCGGACGCCACTATTTCAATAGATGCACATACAAGATGGGAGCGTTCTATTCAAGGTCATACGCAAATGCAGACCCAACAAACTCCATCTCCGCAAAACCATACGAACTTGGCGTATCGGCAGGTATGACTCTGCCAATGGAAAGCCGATGGCTGTGGCGCAACCACCCTTCACTCAACTTCTCGGTACAATGGGTACACACCAACATCCCATATATGAGCACCGCAACATTAAAGCAGAGCGCGCTTACAGAGAATTACCTCAAATTCTGTGTTGGCCTTTCATTCAATGAAAGATGGTTCTACAAATACAAAGTTGAATAATACAAACGGATACATCGGGAGCTGGAAGTCGGACAATTCCATATACCAAATAGGGCTTTCCCTATCAAATATAACAGAATACCACTTGATATGAGATAACCATTCCCTATATTTGCCACAGAAAAAAGAAATACCTAAAACTAAACGATGACTAAAAGGAGTCATCAAAACAAAATAGAATAACAATTAAATACCCTAATACAATTATGAAGAAAATCTTTCTAACTTGCTCTATGATTTTGGCTGCTGCTGCAATGAATGCACAGAGTCTTCAGGGCACTTCACTCAACGACCGAATTGGACACGGACAGGACTCTATCGATGTCCTTGGCAGCCTTAGCCTTTATCAGGATGCCTTCAAGCGTAAGAGCTACATCGAAGCCATCGAGCCTTGGGAGTTTGTTTTCGACAAAGCTCCACTCTCTATGGTACGAGTATATACAGATGGTGCATGGATGTTTGAAACTCTTGTTCAGCAGGAAACTGATGCAGAAAAGAAGCAGGAGTATTTTAACAAGCTCATGAACATTTACGACAAGCGACTTGAAAACCTCGATGCATTGAACTCTTTTGCAACAAAGAAGACAACATCAACAAGAGGTAACATCATCTGCCGCAAAGCTTATGACTACTACTACTTCTGCCCAAAGATGGACAACAATACCGCATACAAGATGTTCAAGGAAGGTATTGACGACATGGGTCCTAACACTGAGGCTTTCGTGCTTTTCGGATTCATCGAGTGCTCATATAACCGTTATATGATGAACAAGGACAACATCGATGTTCGCCAGGAGTTCATCCAGGACTATATGACAACTAACGATATCTGCGACAGACTTCTTGACCAGGCAAAGGAATTCCCATCAGAGACAATTCCTGCAGATCCAGATTCTGAAGATTCAACAAAGTGGGTTGAGCAGGTCATCCTCTCTCCTGAGGCTCAGAAGATTGTTGATGCTTACCAGCCAACTCAGGCAAAGGCTAACGAGCTCTTCGTATCTTCAGGCGCTGCAGATTGTGATGCACTCGAAAAGATTTACTCTGCTCAGGTTGAAGCAAACAAAGACAACCTCCAGTACCTCAATGCTGTGCTCACTATCCTCAACAACTTCGACTGTGAGAAGTCTAACATCTACTATGTAGCTGCCGACTATGCATACCAGATCAACAAGACTCCACAGGCTGCCATCGGTAAGGCGTCAAAGCTCTTGAAGGAAGGCAAAGAAAACGAAGCTATCAAATACTTCGACGAGGCTATCGGACTTGAGACTGACGAAGCAAAGAAAGCTAAATATTCATACATCATCGCCGCTCTCCTCTATAAGAAAGGCAACACAAGCGGATGTATGAGCTATATCAACAAGACTCTCCAGTACAACCCATCTAACGGTGGAGCTTACCTCCTCAAGGCAAGCATCGTCGCACGTTCTGGAAGCCACAGCAGCATTCAGGCTACAGGACCATACTGCTTGGCTATCGACCTCTGCAACAAAGCAAAGGCTGTTGACCCTTCATGCGCAAGCAAGGCTAACCGCGCTATTGCAAACTACCATGCAAATCTCTACCCTAAGTCAGAGGCATTCATGGCTGGTGTAAAAGCTGGTACTACAGTTTCAACTCCTTACGGATCAACAACTCTCAGATTTAGATAAATCGAAGGTTTGAAGCCTTTATATAATACACATTTTCATTTCAATGAAATTATCATTCTCGCATATATTCAGCATTGCAGCAGTCGCATTGACTGCTGCAATGTTGTTGTCTCTTCAATCTTGCGATAACAATAGCAAAAAAGAAGGGCCAGATATAGGCGAGCGTGATTCCCTACCCTTTTTAAGAACCGAAGGTGTCAGTTCACTAATATCAGACTCTGGAATAATCCGATATAAGATTATAGCAGAAGAATGGCTGATGTATGACAAAAAAACACCTCCGTATCAGGCTTTTGAGAAAGGGCTATTTATAGAACGATTCAATGAGTCATATAAAGTTGACGCGTTCATCTCATGCGACACGGCTTACTACTATGATGAGAAAAGACTCTGGGAACTACGAGGAAGAGTACTTGTGAAAAACCTCAAAGGAGAGACTTTCAAGACCTCCCTGCTTTACTGGGATGGATACTCTCACAGAATATACTCTGAGAGATATATGGAAATTGATGGTGAAACAAGAAAACTGTCAGGATATAATTTCAGTTCAAACGAGCAAATGACAGACTATATCATCCATTCTTCAAAGGGCGAATTCCCTCTCAAGGAAATAGAAGAAGAGCCTGTTCCTGACCCAAACATCATGGAAAGTCAAACGCAGGAAAACAGCCAAGACGACCAAAAGCACGAGTAAAATCGCTTAAAAACACATAGTAATAATAAAAAAACTGGCCAACATAAATGTTAGGTCAGTTTTTTTTCGTAATTTTGCTCACAATTGCGAGTTATACCTTTGGGATAACTCTGTATTTTTGTGAATATACAAGAAAATAAATAAAAAATAAATAATAATAAAAATGGCAGCATTACAAAGTATCAGAAAAAGGGGAGTTCTCCTTGTTACTATCATCGCTATCGCCTTGTTCCTGTTCGTTGCAGGTGACTTGTTCCGAGGCCTTGAGACATTTTTCCAGCACTCTGGCCAGCAGGTCGGAGAGGTTGACGGCAAAACGGTATCAATCCAGGATTACCAAAAAATGATTGACGATCTCCAGACATATTACGAGATCGTACAGCAGAAGAGCTCGTTCAGCGAGGACGAACTTAACCGTATCAAAGACGAGGCATGGCAGAACCATGTTCAGTCAGAGCTCATCAAAAAAGAATGCGATGAGGTTGGTATCTCAGTAACAGACGAGGAGGTTTCCGAAATCTTGAAGAGCGGATACAGCCAGGCGCTTCAAGTTCCAATTTTCATGAACCAGCAGACAGGCAGATACGACTACTCAATGGTCAACACATTCCTCAGCGAATACAAGAAGCTCAAGGATGCAGGTTCTCAGATTCCTGAAAGTTACACAAAGATTTACAAGTATTACATGTTCGCTCAGCGTCAGATTCGCGACCAGATACTTGTTCAGAAGTATCAGGTTCTCCTTTCTAACTGCTTCCTTTCAAACCCAGAAGAAGCAAAGCTTTCTTTCGAAGGACGTGCAGAAGAGTCAGAAATCCTTCTTGCTTCAATCCCAGCAAGTTCTGTTAAGGATGACGACATAAAAGTCAGCGATGAGGAAATCAACAACAAGTACAAAGAAGACAAAGAAAAGTACAAGCAGTTTGTAGAAAGCCGTGACATAAAAATCATCGATGTTCATGTAACTGCAAGCGATAAAGACAAGAAGACAATCGAAGGCGAAGTTTCAGCAGCAGCAGCAAACCTTGCCAAAGCAACAACAAACACAGAAGCCGGTAATGTTGTTCGCCAGTCTTCATCTCTTGTACCATATACTGATATTTACAAGACAAAGGAAGCATTCCCAACAATGATTTCTGCTGTACTTGATTCTGCTGCTGTTGGAACAGTAGCAAACACAGTATATGATGGAATGACTAACACATATTATACTTATAAGCTCTTAGGCAAGACAACACAGGCAGATTCTGTTCTCTACCGCCAGATCGGCGTAATCGGAAAAGACGAAGCAGACATCGCAAACAAGGCTGACAGTATTGTGAAAGCTATTGCTTCTGGCGCATCATTCAAGGAGATTGCAAAGAAATACAATCAGGAAGGCGACTCTACATGGATTGCTTCTTCACAGTTCCAGAACGCTGCTCTTGACGCAGACAACAGCTCTTTCGTTTCTACTCTCTACGGTATGAGCGCAGGTGAGACTAAGAAGCTCAAGCTCGACAATGGTACAGTTATCCTTCAGGTTCTCAAGACTGCAAATCCTGTAACAAAGTACAATGTTGCATCAGTAGTTAAAGAGCTTAAGTTCTCTGATGAAACTTACAGCGAGGCATACAACAAATTCTCTTCTTTCGTAGCAGAGAACAAAACATTAAAGCAGATTGAGGATAATGCATCAAAGAACGATTATGTAGTTCGTCCTATCGATGACATTGCTAAAGAAGCTCACGGAATTGCAAACATCCACTCTACAAGAGACGCTTTGAAGTGGGTATTTGACGAAGCAAAAGAGGGCGATGTTTCTCAGCTTTATGAGTGCGGAAGCAATGACCACCTTCTCCTTGTAATCCTCACAAACATCAACAAGGTAGGATACCGTCCAGTAGATAAGATCAAGGAAACTCTTACTGCAGAAATCAAGAACGACAAGAAGATTGAAAAGATCTACGAGTCAGCAAAGGCTGCTAAGAGCATTGACGATGCAAAGAAGATGAAAGACGTTGTTGTTGACACAATCAAGCATGTCTCTTTCAACAACCCATCATACATTGCTGCAACTGGCGCTTCAGAGCCTCTCGTAGGCGCAGCTGCTGCAAAGACTGCCAAGGGCGCATTTGCAAGCGCATTCAAGGGCAACAAGGGCGTTTACATGCTTAAGGTTATTGACAAGACAAAGACTTCTGAGAAGTTCGATGCTAAATCAGAACAGGCTTCTGCAGCAATGAACAACTTCCGTCTCGCAACAAGCAGCATCCTCACTACACTCTACCTCAAAGCAGATGTACAGGACAACCGCTACAAATTCTTCTAATCAAAAGAATTCAAACAATATTACAATAAAAAACCAGAAAGGACGATGCACATCGTTCTTTCTGGTTTTTTATTGTGTAAAGACTCACTTTTTTTGAAAAAAATTTGGTTTGCTAATAAAAAATATATAATTTTGCTCAATAAAATCAATATTGAACATGACCAAGTCTTTACATACTATATTAAAAGTCCTTCTATTCGCAATTATCACATCTATGCCAGTTGTGATGCATGCGGAAGAATTCTTTCGCTCACAAATAGAAACAGAGCAGAATCAAATCCATATAGCAATAAACGAATCAAATCTTCGTGTCAAGAACGCAGAAGGTATGACTATAGAGATTTTCAGCATTACCGGAGAAAAGGTGTACACTCAGAAGATTGAGTCACAGTCAAAGTCAATTGACATGTCTTCTTTCCAAAGAGGATATTATATTGTCAAGGTTGGCAAGTACACTCGTAAAATTTACTTACGATAGCTGAGATGAATAGATTTGCTATACTTAACATGATAAAATCTAAAATCTAACCAATACTTCAAAGTGTAGACATCTATAAAGAAGTCTGCACTTATTTTTTTCATAACAATTAACTTCTGCATTCAAAATTAAACCTTTATAACAGACACAAGTCAAAACAATAGAATATAGGAGTTAGGTTTTTCCAAAGAGTTGAAGATGACTAAGATTAACGAACAAGACATAATGACCAGGCTCAAATACCCTCAGACAAAGCGCAAGGCTTTTGAGGACATGGTAAATGGCTATTCACGTCAGCTCTATTGGCAAATACACCACTTGCTCCAAAATCACGAAGACACAGACGATGTGCTTCAAAACACATTCATCAAAGCGTGGAAAGGCGTTGACAACTTCAAAGGCGACTCTGCATTATCCACATGGCTTTACAGAATCGCTTACAATGAATCCATAACATTCTTGAAGCAGAGAAGGCAGCAGACATCGATTGACGACGAAGACTTTGTTGGGCAGTCAACATTCATCGCAGATGACTATTTTGACGGGGACGAAGCGCAAGGGCTTCTTCAGCAGGCAATATCCACACTCCCTGCAAAACAAAAACAAGTGTTCTGCATGAAATACTTTGATGACTTAAAATATGAGGAAATATCAAACCTTGTAGGAACAAGTGTAGGAGCCCTCAAAGCCTCATATCATTTAGCTGTAGAGAAAATAACCAATTTCGTGAAGTCGAAAGAATAAAAATGACAGGTACTGAAGAGCATTCTTCAACAACAACAATAATCTATTGAGAAAATACAATTCAATATCAACACATATTTACAATAAAAAAACAATTACTTTAAACCAATCAATAACTAACAAGTCAAAAGATTAACTAACAGGAGAAAATATGAGTAACAAAGATTTGAACATAATAAAAGCAAATGGCGACAGATATCCATTCAAGGTTTCTGACGAATATTTCGACGGTCTTACAGCTCGTATAATGAATCAGATTCCAGAAGATGAGATTTCTGTGGAGGCTCCACAAAAGGAGAATACAGCCAAGGTGATTGATATCAATGCAAACAAGAGCAGCAAATGGATAAAAATCGTATCGATTGCCGCTTGTGTAGCCCTTGTTGCTGTAATATCTTTTAAGTTCCTTCCAAAATCATCAATCACATCTGATGCAGAAAAAGAATACACAGCAGAATACACAGACGAAGATTACTTTGAGGATTTGATGAACTACTCTATGGTAGATCACGGGGATGTGTACTGCTATCTCTCAGGTGAAGGCTACTAAGCAACAGTCTAATAACTTTCCGCAGTTTGTTACACAGCAGATAAACACCACTGTCTCGCCGGCAAAAAAAACGATGGCGACAGTACTGATTATAATTATCCAAAAAAGAAATTATCACATGAACAAAATACTTGTCATATTAACAATACTGGCAATGAGCATAAGTGCTTATGCGCAGCCTCAAGGAGGAAGACCTCCTCAGCGTTTTGGTGCCGACAACAGCCAGCGACGCGAGTTCAGCCCTGACGAGTACCACAAGCGAATGAGGGAATTCATCACCTGCCAGGCAAAACTAACACCACAGGAGGCAGACAAGTTCTTCCCCCTATTCTTCGAGATGCTCGACAAGCAGCATAAACTCATGGAGAAACAGCATGCCATGATTATGAAAGGCAAGAAGGACTTCAACTTCACAGAAGCAGACTGCGAGAAAATCCTTCTCCTCTCTACCGAGATGGAGGTCGAATCGAAGAAGATTGAACAGAGCTATTACAAGAAATTCCATAATGTGCTCTCCTGGAAGAAGGTTCTCGGCGTAAGAATGTCATACGAGAGATTCAAGAGAGAAGCACTAAACATGTTCAATCCAAAAGGCAACGGAAACAGAAGGATGCAACCTGGATTTTAACAGATGCCTTACAAGTAACTAATTAGCAAATCACATAGACACTTATTAAAGGAGGAGCTCAACTGCTTCTCCTTTTTTTGTGCATTCAGAACAGATGTAATCGCGCATATCAAGCAACGCAGACTTTGTCCAAAGAAATTATTTGATGTATGAGCAACTCCATATTCATGCATTTTAGAAGTTTTAAGATTAATAATTTTAATATGAGGCAAGAAAGCATTAACTTTGCATTGTGAAAGAATATGTATTAGAGAAAAAACACAATACAGAAAGCGCTGCTATGAAGGTCATGCAGACAATCTTCCACACTTAAGTAAAAGAATTTAGATGTGGCATAGAGCACATAAATCCATTATTGACAGAACATTATGAAGAAATTATTATTGGCAATATTTGCAATCGCCCTACCTATCATGATGCACGCACAGAGCGAGGGCCTTTTAGTAAAAAAGAATATAAAAGCAAGACAAGAACTTTCTTATTATGCCCAGAAAGGTCTTGTGCCAGAAATTGACGGTAAGATTGCTTTCAAGGATGTCATTGCTGCGCCAGGAAAAAGCAAGTCAGACATTTTCAGAGCTCTCTCACAGTGGGCCAGCTTGAGATATGAGCCAAACACCGTGCGTGGCTTTTATACTGACGAAAACTTCTTCAAGAACATCGAGTATTCAAAAGTCATAACTGCAGACAAGAACAGCGGCAAGTTTGTATGTCAAGGAGCAGAAGAACTGATATTCTCGATAAAGACCTTAGCAAAGAACTACACACAAGTTTATTACACCCTGACACTTACTGCTTCTGACGGCAAAGTGGACTTTGAACTCCGCAACATATCATACAATGTTGACCAAGGCGAATCACAGTTTGTGAGAGTCGTGGCTGAAGATTGGATTAGCGACAAGGAATGCCTTAACAAGAAAGGTGAGCTCCGCAAGATTCCAGGCAAATTCAGAATAAGAACTATCGACCTTGTTACTGAACTCAAAGCAGAAATAAGTGCAGCCATCATGGCTCAATAACATACTAATTGTATATTCAAAAAAACGTAGTGACAGGCAGAAAGAGAAAACTGAAAGCCTGAATTTATTACAATAACGCAAATGAAACAAGAAGATGTTGACAAGATAATTGCAGAAGCTCTTGCAGAAAGCAAAAACGAGTCAAAAAAGAAATGGCATAAGGGCAAGTCTTCCGACAGCATAAAGACAGCAAGGAAAGTGCTCAACTGGATTTTCATGATTGGCTTCGTAGCTGCAATTATCATCTATTTTGCTATGCCCGACCAGAAAATCCTCTTCTTCAGCGTAGGATTCGGCGCTGTGGTACTCAAGCTTATCGAGTTCTACCTCCGTTTTATGTTCTAACACATCACATCTCTCCACACTCTGCCTCTACAGGCTTCATCGTAACACATCCGATTGATGTGTGTCCACACTGAAGCCTTCATCCCTGCCACTCAGCAAAAGCAAGGTTTACACACGGTAACTTATTAAAATTCAAAGTACTGTTTTGAAGACAAAACTACTACTAACATACATTCTCCTGTCTGTGTTCATCTCATTTGCAGATGCACAGCGCATTGTCACGGAGTTAGAGACAAATTCAGACAGACTCATGGACTCTCGCCCTGATTCCGTGTCATCGTCAAAGTCAAAGAAGATTGTCCCTGTGGATGTATATGCATGGACTATCGACGAGACCTACGGCAACATCACACCTGCCATGGTTGACACCATCAGCCATCTATATCAGAACAAAGACCTTCCAGAAGGGGAAAAAGGTAAATATAACACCCTCGGCAATGTGGGTTCTCCACGCATGTCACGCATATTCTTCGACCGCCCGCAAATGTCAAATTTCATGTTTACAGACTTGTATGACATGTTCTTTGTTGACACTGAGCATTTCCTTTTCTACAACACAAAGTCACCATTCATGAATATCAACTATAACTGGAATGGCTCAAAAACTACCGGCTCAGATCATGTCAAGGTGACATTCACAAACAATGCAGGCAAAAGAACAAACTTTGGTGCAATATACGACTACATTTACGGACAGGGATATTACGACAACCTGTCAACATCTTTCATGAACGCCTCTGCCTGGGCTTCGCATCTTGGTGACAAATACAACTTCCACTTCTATTATCAGCATAATTTCATGAAGTCGGGAGAAAATGGCGGTATCGAGGACGAGATATACATCACAAATCCTGAAGACCTCCCAACATCATACATAACAAACGACATCCCAACAAATCTCACTAAGACATGGAATCGTCAGGAGCATGACGTATTCTTCTTCAACCATCACTACAACATAGGTTTTTACCGTGAGGAGGAAGTTGACTCTGCAACGACCCGTGAGGTATTTGTGCCCGTAAGCAAGATATTCCACACACTCAAGATGTCAAACTTGCAACGCAACTACCGTTCGTACGCAAATGCCGACAATTTCTATCAGACTTCTTATCTGCCTTGCGACACCACACAAGACATAACCAAGAACTTGGCAATCAAGAACATTGTTGGGCTCTCCATCTGCGAGGGATTCAACAAATGGGCAGTCTTTGGACTTAACGCCTATATTGGTCACGACTACAACAGATACCGCATGCCAGAACTGATAAGCGCTAAAGACTCCATCATTGGCAAGTCTTCACAATCAGAAAGCAATGTATTTGTTGGAGGTCAGATTATCCGCACACAAGGTACAGCAGTTCATTACACTCTCAATGCAGAATACGTTGTCCAGGGAGAAAACAATGGCCAGTTCGATGTTAACGGAAAGGCAGAAGTAAGAATACCGTTGCTTGGCGACACAGCCAAAATAGCTTTGAACGCATACATCAAAAAAACTAACCCTGTTTACTATTTTCGCCATTACCATGGTAAATATTCATGGTGGGACGAAGACAAGCCAAACAAAGAAAGCCGACAGCGAATATACGGCACCATCACAATCCCGCACACAAAGACTATACTGTCAGCTGGTGTTGAAAACATAAAGAATTTCTGCTATTTCGAGAATGCTGGCAACACAAAACAAGCTACGTCTGCAACAGAAACAGAAGAGGCAAAGCCAACAAGAATCAACAATATTACCCCTAAACAGCATAAGGATCAACTGCAAGTCATAAGTGTGAATTTGCAGCAGAATTTCCGATTAGGAATACTCAACTGGGAGAATGATGTAACATTCCAAAATTGTACAGAACAAGACATCCTGCCTCTCCCAAAAATTTCACTTTACACAAATCTCTATCTCAAATTCAGGATTGCCAAGGTGCTTAACACAGAGGTTGGAGCAGACATGCGATATTTCACAAGATATAATGCCCCAGACTATTCACCATCGCTGGGCATGTTCATGAATCAAGATAAGACTCAAACAGTTAAGATTGGCAATTACCCTATCATCTCTGCTTACGCCAACTTTGACCTCAAACGCACTCGCTTCTACGTGCAGTATTATCATGCTAACCAAGACACAGGAAGATATTTCTGGGCACCATACTACCCTATGAACCCATCAATGATTAGGTTCGGCATCAGCTGGAACTTCTATGATTAAACAAACGCCTCCTCTGCGCCATGTCGGACAGAGGAGGCGTCAATTGTGATTAATCCATAAACGAACCTCACAGCCCATTTTACAAATTGCCGTTTGGATTTTTCTTTATCAAAAAAGAAGCAGTCGGACAATTTGAAGCATTGAGGAGGGGGATTTGATTATTACTACAACTTTTCAATTTCCTCAATGGTCAGACCTGTATTTTGGCTTATGAACAACAAGTCCATACCTGCAGATTTCAAGTTGCGAGCCACGTTCATCACTCCTTCTGCACGACCTTCTGCACGACCTTCCGCACGTCCTTCTGCACGACCTTCTGCACGTCCTTCCGCACGTCCTTCTGCACGTCCTTCTGCACGTCCTTCTGCACGTCCTTCCGCACGACCCTCTGCACGACCCTCTGCAAGTCCCTCTTCACGAGCAACCTTTTTTTCACGTGCCAGCATATTTTTCGTGGTCTCCTTGTCTGCCAGCATATCACGATAGTTGCGAAGTGAACGCTCATATATATTGCGTTCGCGCTTAGAGAGCGCAGCAAGTTCTGCCTCACTGTATAAATGATGGAACACACCTGTGCTTGCCATCCTTGGTGCTGTTGTCATATTTCCCATATTCTTAATGCTGTATATCCATTTTTCCAAATCAGTATTCAGTTCATCTTCGTCCGTCTTCTTGAACGTAAGGAGGTCGATGAAAAACATCTTAAACTTATCCGTGAACACCTCGTTTGTCTTGGCATTCTTGATGACATATTGCGAAACTGGTTCTTCCGGCAGTTGAACATCCTTCAGGTGGAAGTTGGTAATGAAGATGCCATAGACCGGATGAAGCTTGTACTTCCACTTCTTCTTGCCCGCTCCTTGCTCGTCAATTGCCCTGGACATATAATAAAGAGACCTTTCACGGAATGTGTCCTGAGGCTTGTGCTGCATCTCGATGATAATGTCCTCTTGACCATCAACCTTGCAAAGAACATCATAGAAGATAGTCCTGTCATCTCTATTCACTGGTGTCATCTCCTTGTTGATATAGGTGACGGACTTTATCACCTTGCCTTCCTCCTCAAACAAGGCATTCAGAAACGGAATGAGCAATTCCTTGTTGCCGAAGACACGTTTGAAACCGTAATCGGTTAGCAAATCTATATATTTTGTTGTCAATGCAGTCATATTTTTCAAAAAGGTGATTTATCAACACGCCCTCAATTACAATACAAAAATATATAGAAAAAATGTATTGACAAAATAAAAGCCAATAAAAATGAAGATAGATAGGAAATTTCATGGTAGAAAACTCCCCTGATAATCGGCAACACTAATGAAAGTCAGCGGATTTGTTTGTCCTGATGTCAATCTTGTTAGGACGAACATCAAACCTATCTATATCATTTTTATATTAAGCCTACATTATTCATAGCCCGGTACAAAAAGCACAAAACTAACGAAAACGATACAGACTTATTCAAGAATACAATGTATATAGCGCCCATGCCACCAAGGTAAAAAGGTCACCAAGGTTACTTATACAATATTTTGTAATAATCAATTCAGGACTATAACTTTTGCACTCTGATTATCCATATCAGGCATTGTCTTGCCAATAGGAGCGCCAATATATGTAGGGTCACATACCAAATATTTTGTGCCATTGATTCTAATGAAATCACCCTTTATATCTTCTCCCAATGCGACAGCAGTAGCAAGATGTCCTGGGTAATAGACCAGAGCACATTTAAGACCAAGCAGGTCTCTTACCATTCGAGTGAGCAGAATGCTGCGGTCTTCGCAATCGCAATAAGGATAATACAATGTTTCATCTGCGAAGAAGGCTCTGTCACCTCCCCAGACTTTGTCATCATACTCATACACAAATGCGGTCTGAATCCAATGGCAAATCAAATCAACACAAGCAGGAGTGTAATTCCGCATATCCGTACCATCTTCTTCAAAACTCCGTTTTAGCGCATCAAAGAATGCCTTAAACTGAGGATAAAGCTGCTCTTTTGTACTGTTGTTCAATGGCATATTGGCATACATTGCCCAACGAGTCATGAAATTATCTCCAATGCAAGAAGTTGGGTAATCATTACAGAATTTTATTATATTCTCATCTTCAGACACATCAATTCTTAACCAGTTAACATCCTCTGACTGCAAGGTTCTAATGTCGCTTTTTACTGGATCAAGTTTTTGTTCATTCGGAATATATAATGACATTGCTTGTTCATGGGGGAAGGATGCCTCACATATTTTAATCTGCTCTGCATCACAGTTGTCTGCATAATAAAATGTGTTATCAATCTTCCAACAAGGTTTGTCAAATATAAAATGTTGACTTGCATAAAGCATATATAAACGACCATTTGCAATCGCCAGCCTCATTTGATAACCAGATTGACAATACAGAAATGCCTTAAACAACTCTGCTTCATTTGTACCTTCACCAAGGAATGAAGAAGACAACTTGTCGAGCAGTCTCAAATATGCCCAATCACAAAGCTGATGCTTTATTCTAAGTTCAAGACAATCCCTGATGACATTATTGTAATTGTCAGAGGATAACACCTCCCATGTTTTTGCAATTTCATTGACGTCAAGTTTCGGAAGTATGATTTTTTGAGAAGGAACAAGACGTACCGACATATCCGTTCCATACAATGCAAAAGAATGCCTATCTACTTCTCCTTCTTTCTCCTTGATAGGCGAAATCGGTTTTGGCTGAGGTGTTGGAGCTGGAATGTCTATCTCTTCATCAATGATGACAGGAGTGTCTTCTATTGGACGTTTCTTATCCTCATCCTTTATTACGACAGGCGGTTTTTCATCCTCCTTAGGTACAGAAACTATCGGTCCAGCCTCATAAGAAACCCACGACTGCCTGAGAAACTCTGCATATTCAGCATTACATTTCTTTCTAAAGTCGGCATAATCTTGAAGTGCTTGCTGCTTAAACTGATTATATTGAGCTATTGCAGAGTTCTGAGCGGACATAGATACTGATAGCAATAGAAATGCTAATGTAAGGAAATTTCTTGTCATATCATTTTCAAATTAAAGAAAAACCATAAATAGTGATAGTTTGAAGAATACAACCTTTTGCTTACTTCAGTTTTATATTTCTCCAATCGCTCAGACCACTTGCTGCACTCACAGTAGGAGTCTGCGATTTGCTATTGAGTACAATAGATTTCTGCGAAACATTTGTAGTAATGTATTCCGACAGTTCACCGAGGGTGCAGTCACCATTTGTCTCCTGCAGTTTCTTCAGCAGATAGTAGGTAAACATGCCGTGCCCTTCACCCTTGTTGGGATAGGCTGTCTCATCTCCTTGGGCTGCGGAGAAAACTACCATATTACCACTTACTGAACCAGCCTTTGCTTTAATCGCCACACCACGCGCTGAAGCAAGCATGCCGCTCTCACGCTTACTGCCACTAAAACATGCATCCAAAAAGACTGTAACACACTTTGCCTGTATATTACCCAATGAAGCATAGAGTTCATCAAGTTTATAGGCTGAGGAAGTGTTGTTTCCAATGCCATCAACAGGTAACAAGTATGAAGACTTAGTCTGTTCATCAGGAATGCCATGGCCTGCATAGTACAATATTATCTTTGCATTTCCGTTGTATGCCTTTGACACTTCTTTAATCCAATCCAATTGAGAGCGCATATTGTTGAGTGTGGCATCTGTCACAAGATGAATGTTTGACTCTGGCAATCCAAGAGTTTGTCGACAATACTGCGCAAACACGTTTCCATCGTTACGAGCATAAGGCACGGACTCCACTGTCTGATAGTTTTCGTTGGCGATAATCACCGCGAAGGAATGTTCGTTCTTTATTGTCACTTGTGGAATGTTCCTGTCCACATCACTTCCTATTTGGGCTATCTGTATTTCATCACGCTGCACGGCAATTTCATCAACAGCAATTTTTGTTGAGGCAAGTGCTTGGTTAAGCTGGAGATTGATGGTACGATTTTCCGCATATTTCCCGTGTTTCTCACGTATGCTCACCTCTACAGGAATAGTGCTTGCCGTGTAGTTATTATTTACTATAAGTTGATAATCAAGCGAATGAGCTTCTCCTCCCTTCATCGTATGATACGACTTTGAATCATCGCCTTCAATAGCAAAGACATTGTCTGGGAATTTTACATTTACTATCACATCCTCCGCCACACCATGCTGTGTGTTCTGGAGAACTAACTGCAAGTCAAAAGGCTTCTTCTTCTCTAATGTAGAACCATTTGACCCTGTTACGGCATAGTCCACAATCTTCAGCATCGGTGAAACGAAAGCCTTCGTATTGATGGTCATCTGTATTTCGTCAGTTCCGAATCCATTAGGCTCTTCAACATAAAAGATAGCATTCACCTGTCCATCCTGTGTATTCATGCCTGCCGTAACAGGAATTCTAACATCCTTTTCTGCGCCTACAGAAATGGATGGAAGCGAAATGTCGCTATATGTGATACCGGTAGTACGGCCTGTCATGCGGAGGCGTACCTTACATCCTAATCCTTCGCCTTTTCCATCGTTCCTCACTTTCATGAAGATATAGCACGTCTCGTTGGCATCAATGGCATTATTAGCCGTAGCGTCTTCAAAGCGAACTGAACCCTCCACAAGATTGATGACGGCCGGCTTAACTTCTTTTTGTATATTCAAGGATCCTATTTTTGAAACACCTGAAGACTGCGCCATCGCTATCATGCTGAGCGATGCTGTACAAAGAGTAAAGAATTGTTTCTTCATATCCGTATATTTATTTACTTTTTATTATCTGTTACAATGCTGCAGAATGTCCAACAGCTGTTACCATCAGTCAGAGCTAAATCTTTCTTTATATCTATAATCTTATTGGAACGTAGAAAATGATTCATCTCTTCCAACTGACTCTCGTCTGCCCCAATTGGGATATTATATATCTTTATTTGCATATTACAATCTAACATCTAAAATATCGAAACCTACTTCGCCGGTTTTTCTTATTCGATATAGTTGTTAATGGTCTTTCCCGAGGTTCGTCCCTCACCTCTCTTTTTGACCATTAACAACTATATCTCATGTCTTTCTTAGAACTTCATGATAGAAGTGGACGATCAAATATCGGGTTGTTACTCGGAGAGGGACAAGCGGAGCCCAAGGATGTAGCCCCCGTAGCCAGGCGAGTCCTTGAAACGATTCGCCGAGCGACAATTCCACGCGTTGCTGCTCCAGCTACCACCACGGTACACGCGGTAAGACCCACTGGCTGGACCAGTAGGATTCGTCTGTGAACTGCTGCTGTAACTGCCATACCAGTCTTGACACCACTCATACACATTGCCGCTCATGTCGTAGATGCCAAGCTCGTTGGATACCTTCTGAGCGACTTCATGGGTGGTTCCGCCAGAATTGTCTGTGTACCACGCGACAGAAAAAATGTTATCACTTCCGCTGTACTTATAGCCTCGGCTCTTTGTGCCGCCTCGGGCAGCAAACTCCCACTCTGCCTCTGTAGGCAGGCGGAAGCGCTTGCCTGTGAGTGAGTTAAGCTTTGATATGAACTTCTGGCAGTCATCCCAGCTGACATTCTCCACAGGCTTTTTGCTGCCTTTGAAATGTGAAGGATTACTGCCCATCACTGCCTGCCACAGTTCCTGAGTCACTTCGGTCTTGCCTATGTAGTAACTGTTGAGAGTCACATTGTGAGCAGGCTTTTCATCACTCTGGGCATCATTCCCTTGCTCTGATGTCGCACCCATTGTGAATTTGCCACCATCTACTCTAATCATATCGAACGTCACACCTTTTACGGTGAAGCTTTGCTTACCGCTCTCTGCTGACACACGGAAACATATTTTCTCGCCCACAAGTTTTTCACGTTCAGATAGCACATCCCAAATAATGGTGTTCTTGCCAGGAGCGACACCCTTGCCTACGCCACCAGTGACATGAGTCAAAGGTACTGAGTAGGTCTTGCCCCCATCGGTGCTTACAGCGACTTGAACATCTGCCTGCTTATCAAGCTCATAGCTTATCTTTACATTCTTGCCATTTTGCTCGAACTCCACATTTGTGATATTCTGCGCTGAGATAGTTAAAAATCCTGTTATTATAAAAATTAAAAGAATGAAAAACCTTGTATTCATTGTAATATTACTATTTCAGTTTTATATTTCTCCAATCTCCCATCGTGGAAGATGCAGAAACCTTTGGGGTTTGCATCTTGTCACCAATAGTTATAGATGTTCTTTTAACATTCGTTGTGACGTAGTCTGCCAATTCACCAATAGTGCAGTCACCTTTGCTTTCCTGTAGCTTCTTCAAAAGGAAATATGAGAACAATCCATGCTCCTTATCGTTGTATGGCATTGCTGTTTCATCACCTTGTGCTGCAGACAATACAATCAACTTGCCCTCTGTGGATTCTTGTTTTGGTTTGATTGCAACCCCTCGTGTCGAAGCAAACATTTCACCGTTACGTTGAGCGCCACTGAAACAAGCATCAAGGATAACGAACACAGATTTCACATCCAATTCCCCTAATGTCTTATAGAGATTATGCAAAGATATACTTGATTCTGCCGCACCATATCCATCTACAGGGAGCAAGTAAGAATTCTGTTGGTCATCAGATGGTATGCCATGACCTGCATAATATAAGATTATGTTAGCATCTTTCTCATACGCATCAGCAATCTGTTTAATTTTGGAAATAGCATATTGCATATCACCCAGTGTTGCGTCAGTCCAGATTTTAACATTATTATCTGGCAGCCCTAAGGTCTTCTTGCAGTACTCTGCAAAGATCTCGCCATCGTTCTTTGCGTATGGAACTTGAGAAATGCGCTTATACGCTTCATTAGCGATGATAAATGCAAAAGTGTTGGGTGACTCTATGTTCGTAATTGGAATCATATTGTCAATATCGTCGAGTCCCTTAAGCATTGTTTTTACAAAAACATTTTCATCTCTGCTAGAGAATTCGTTTACCTTATCAGGATACTCACTTTTAAATTCTTTCCAAATATCTTGCGCAAGTTTTTGATCACCAGCCATCAATGCTATTTCTCCTTTTGTATCTAAATAAAAAAACTTTCCATCTTTTGTGGCCTTTGCGATGGCTCGGTCTATCAAACTATATGCTTTTGTATAATCACGCGAGACACCTTGACCTTTAGCATACATTAAGGCTAACTCATTTAAAGCCGTGACATTATCCTGTTCTGCAGCCTTATTCAACCAAAATATAGCCTTTGAATAATTTTGCTCCACGCCTAATCCTAAAAAATAAAGTTTTGCCACCATAACATAAGACAAGACATCTCCTTGTTCTGTTCCCTTTTGGTACCAATAAAAAGCTTGCGAATAATTTCTAGCGACACCTTCTCCTTTACCATAGCATGTGGCTAACATAGAATATGCTGGGATTACGTCTTTTTCAGCCGCTTTTTTTATCCATAGAAACGCTTGGCTATAATCTTTTGAGACCCCATACCCTTCATGGTAACATTGTGCCAATTGGAAGCAAGCATTAGCATGTCCTTTCTCTGCTGCTTTTTTATACCAAATGTAAGCTTGAGTAGGATTTACCTGAACACCATCACCAAAAGTATAACAGTCACCTAATAAAGCACAAGCAGGAGCGTTATCTTTTTCTGCTGCCTTTCTTATCCACAGAAATGCTTGTGAGTTGTCTTGTGGGGTACCAATTCCTTCACGATAACAATAGCCTAACATCATCATCCCATCTGCATGACCCATGCTTGCTGCTTTTTCAAAAAACGTAAACGCTTTATCGTATTCTTGACAATTGTAATAAGCCATACCTTTCCTGTAAAAAGCATCTGTTGACGATTGTCCAAATGAATTAAGAGCCATGAAAGTAATTAAGAAGAGAAGAATATAACGTTTCATATTGTATGCATATTAATTATTAGCAATAGTGTTTATGTAATTTCAAAACGACAACAATGTTTTGATAAAGAACACCGAGTAATCTATCATTATGCCTAAGTCCATGTTATTTACACTATTTCCGTGCTTTACATTAGTATTCTGATATTTACAGAATGTATCCAGAAGTTTGAAAAAAACGTTCCTAATTTCAACAGAAATTCCTTTCTCTGCCATATATGGAAGCAAAAACTCCCTCTGATTCTCTAAAGATTTTTCATTACCAAGAATCTTTTTCAGTAGAAGTTCTATAGCAAGACGGAAATCATCCAAGGCATGTCTGTATTCTGCTTCATTATTAGCATGCTTAAAACCCGACATAACCAATGCTCCAACATCAGGATGGTCTGCATTCAATCTGCTGAAGAGCGTTTTGTTGTACACAGAATAATTACCTTTCGATATTCCCTTGAAGAAATCATCCAATGCCTCTTTGACTTCTGATCTTACATTGGCGATAGCATGCCCATGTTCCTTGTACACCGTCAGGTTCTTGCCATTCTTTGAATCCGTGACATTGACGACACTGACAGAATCCAATCTCTTCAATATCGACTGTATCAACTTGATGTTTGCGGTATTTGCAAGAAATACTTTCAAATAAGTCTTTCCTACTATTGACCTTGTTGCGATCTGATAATTTACCACTACCTTTTTGTTATTTGTTTATTATTATTTGTTTAGAACTGACATTCACACTATTATCTTTTCTCCTAACCTTTGCCAGCCATTTTAGAAATGACTCGCCATCGGTTTCTCTTGGCAAAGCATCACCATTGTCTTTGTCATTTGATTTGATGAAAGAAACTTTCTTATTCTATACGATTGCATATCTTTATTTCAACTTCATATTCTTCCACATATATTCCATAGCAGGTGAAACTGCTATGTTTGGAGTTTGGGGTTTTCCTTTCAACTCTAATGATTTTGTGGACACTTCAGATTTCACATACTCTGCTATCTCGCCTATAGTAGCTTCTCCTTTTGTCTCTTGCAGTTTGCGGAGAAGATAGTATGTAAACAAACCGTGTTTTTGATTTTCAAAAGGATATGCGGTTTCATCTCCTTGTGCTGCTGATAATACAATCAAATTTCCTTTAGGTGTTGTATCTTTCACTTTTATAGCAACTCCACGAGCAGCTACCAACATATCGCCTTCTCTTTTCGCACCACTAAAACAAGCATCAAGTAATACGGTGACGGACTTTGCTGGTAATTCACTCAGTGACTTGTAAAAGTCTTCTAAAGGATATCCAGTAGAGGTATCTGTGCCATAGCTGTCTACTGGAAGCAGAAACGCAGTTTTTGCGTTTTGATCAGGGATTCCATGTCCAGCATAATAGCATATAACATTGCAATCTCCATTAAACCCGCCGATTCTTTGCTTAATAGACTCAACATTATACTTCATGTCAGCCAATGTCGCATCTTCGACATAGATGATATTTCGTTCAGGTATACCCAATGCAGAAGTGCAATATTTGTACATGGTCTGTCCGTCACTATTTGCATAGACAACAGGAGAAACCCTTCTATAGTGTTCATTGGCTATGATAAGTACAACAGTCTTGTCATTTGATTTTGATGCAACTGGGATATTATAGTCAATGCTATTTGTCATAGCAGCAGTAAACATTGTATGATACATTTCCGGGTAAAGGCTATCTTTATTTAATAGTTTTTCCCATATTTTTTTTGCCATATCAAACTTACCCTCCATGAGGTAAAATGTTCCCTTATCATCATAGAACTCTAGATTGTTTGGCTGTTTATCATGCGCAGAATCTATTAGTCTATGAGCTTCCTTGAAGTTCTGTCTTACCCCATGACCATAAGCGTAGCAATAAGCTAATTCCTTATAGGCAGGAACAATTTCAGCTTGTACAGCTGCATTTAAGTGCTGAAAAGCTTTAGTGTAATTTTGTTCGACACCATTCCCATTTAAATAGGCTTTACCTAACATATAATTAGCAGCTACGTCACCTTTCTCTAAAGCACCCTTCAATAAAGGAATAGCCTTTTCATAATGACCACCCATAAAGTTTAGATATCCAAGATTCTCCATTGCGGGAGCATATCCATGATTTGCAGATCTTTCCATCCATTCCATCATGGCGTTACTGTCTTTTGACGTACCTATACCATTCCAATACAGTTGTGAAAGAATATATTCATATTCTCCATCTCCTTGTTCAGCAACAGCTTTTGTCCAAATAAAAGCTTGTACGTCATTTTTCCTAACACCATTTATTCCTTGGGAATAACTACGCGCTAGGAATTTCTGTGCATCAATATCTCCCTTTTCTGCGCTTAAAATAACCTGAGATAATTGGGCATTTGCGCATAAGGTAAATAATGCAATAACGATTGTACTTAATATTCTTTTCATATAATGCTATTCGATGCCTAATTGTGCAAGATGGATTTGGGCATATGTAACTCCTTGTGCAGCAGCTTTCTTATACCAAAAGATAGCCTGATTAACATCTTTCTGTATTCCTGGCACCCCATACTCATAATAACTTCCTAAAGCGCATTGTGCATCTTTATTTCCATTGTTTGCTGCTTCACGCGTCCACTTTAATCCTTCTGATACATTTTGAGAGACGCCATCTCCATTAAGATAACACTGAGCTAGATTGTTTTGAGCATTTGGATGCCCCTGTTTCGCTGCTTTCAACCACCACTGTACGGATTGAGAATGATTTGAAGCAGTTCCCTCCCCATTGTAATAAGCCATACCTAAACAATATTGTCCTTCGCTATTACCTTGTTGCGCAGATTTTGTGTACCACTTTAAAGCCTCGGTGTCGTTTGGCTGTACTCCAAGTCCATTATGATATAGAGTAGCTAACATGCACTGTGCATCATCGTGACCATTTTCTGCAGCCATCTTATAGTAATATGCTGCTTTCTTATAATCCGTAGTCACACCTTTCCCTTCTATATATATACAAGCAAGGTTGTTTGGAGCAATCTTGCGTTCTCCTGCATTTATTGCCTTTTCGTAGTAAGTTATAGCTTGTGATATATTACCCTTTTTCTCAGCTTCTCTTGCCATTCTTCCAAACTGTTCTCCAGTTTGTGCAAATGAAACTAAACTATTGGCTAATACCAATAATAAAAATAATATCTTTCTCATAACTTACCTTTTTTCACGTTTTAACATTGTTGCACAAAATATATCATTTGGATCGTTTACAGACTGGCGCACTTTCTCTGGGAAACGACTTTTTAGAAGGTTCCAAATCTCAGTTGCTTTATTCATATTACCCTCCTTTAGGTACAATTCGCCTTTTGAATCAAGAAAACTTGGCTCGTTTGGACTTATTGAAATTGCCATATCTACCATTTCATGTGCTTTTCTAAAATCCTTTGCAACGCCCTGTCCGTCAGCATACAAATATGCTAAATTATTGTATGCCCAATCATATCCCTGATTCGCTGATCTTTGATACCATTGAACTGCGAGGGAATAGTTTCTTGCAACACCTTCTCCATGGGCGTAATAGTAAGCTAACTGATATTGAGCTTGTGCATGTCCGTTTTCAGCTGCTTTTCGAGCCCAAATTGCTGCTTGCGTAGCATCTGCAGACACTCCATCCCCTGAAGTATAACATATACATAAATTCCATTGAGCATGAACATAATTCTGTGCTGCAGATTTCTTCCACCAAGAAATTGCCTGTTGCATATCGTGTGGCTTTCCTTCTCCTCTAGCAAAGCAATAACCATACAACAATTGTCCTATTGGATCTCCATTGTTTGCTGACTTCTCACACCAATAGGCAGCTTTTTGAGGATTCACTTCAACACCAGGCATACCATCAAGATAAGCTCCAGCTACCATTGTTTGGGCATCCTTGTTACCTTTTTGTGCAGCTTGCTCAAACCAGTATATAGCCTGTTTCATATCATGCTTCTCATAGTATTCCATTGCTTTGTTTATTTCTGCTTGTCCAGGCTGCTGTGCAGGAGTGAGTTCCATCATCTGGGCATACGATACAAACGAAGTAAGCAATGAAAAAATGACTATAAGTATTTTGTTTAATTTCATAATGTTATTCTTTTGTTATTGTTATTTGTTTAGAACTGAAATTCACACTATTATCCTTTCTCCTAACCTTAGCCAGCCATTTCTGAAATGACTCGCCATCTGTTTCTCTTGGTAAAGCTTCACCATTATCTTTGTCAATAGATTTGATAAAGGGATTTGGAGAGAAGATTGTATATACATAATTTACTTCCTGTGCTTTTTCGCAAGTCATCACATACTCATCTATAAGGCTACGCTCTTGCAGAGGTGCATCCTTCACGGAGAAAAAGATATAAGGGGTATTCGCATGTATCTTATAAATACCATCTGACTGATTTCGATAAGGCAACAGACAGAAAGCATTGCCTTCTTCGTCAAGCAAATAGACTGCAAGATAGCCATCAACAGGACTTTGGAAGGATAGGTACAGATCATCACCAGAACGGAACTCAGAAGATTCAAAACGGTCCTCTGTTCCATTGCGCAACACCTTTGCTTTTAGGTCAATAGCAGCAGTGGTAATCTCACGAATAGTACCTTTCACTTTGCAAGTGACAATAAGCATCCCCTGTTCATAGTTTATTATGTATTGCGGTTCACCAATGGTTTCTATCCATTCTCCTTTGACATCACTTGACGAGATGCTGAGGAAATCAACATTGCTTTTGCCATTACTATTGCTGACACGAGTTGAGTTCTGCTGCAAAATGTTCGTGCCAAAGGTATTTGCTATTATTTCCACTTGAGCTCTTTCTAAAGCAATTCTTTTTGCATGCTCTATCGATATGTCTTCCGACGCTCTATAAACATACGTATTCTCTACCCTCTTTGTTTGCTGAGCTTTAACTATCGTACACCATACAAACAGGCATATTATTAATATATAAAATCTCATAGTTACTATTAAAAATCTTATTTTAATTTTAACTTATGCCAGTCAAGACCTGCCCCAGACATTAAAGTCGGAGTTTGTGACTTTCCGTTTTCGAGAACGGACTGTTTGGAAACCTGAGAGTTAACATAACTAAACAAATCGCCAATCGTGGTATTACCCTTACTCTCTTGTAATTTTTTTAAGATATAGTATGTAAACATTCCATGTTTCTGATTCTTATACGGATAGGCTGTTTCATTATTCTGAGCAGCAGACAATACCACCATATTGTGCAATGGTTCACTTTGCTTTGCTTTTATTGCCACACCACGAGAACTTACCAACATTCCACCATCTCGTTTTGCGCCACTAAAACATGCATCTAAAATAACGATGATTTGATCGGCCCTTACATTCTCAAGCTTTTTGTATAGTTCCTTTAAATCATAACCTGTTTGCACATCGGATCCATATCCATCTGTTGGTAATAGATACGACGTTGACAGATCATCGTTGGGAACTCCATGACCTGCGTAATAGAATATTATTTTAGAATCACTGCTTGCAGATGTTATTTTCTCCAACCAATTAATACTGTATCTTATATCGTTGAAAGTTGCATCAGGTAGATAATTGATATTTTTTTCTGGAATGCCTAATGTCTTTTGGCAATACAGTTTAAATATATTTCCGTCATTCAGTGCATATGGAACGGTTTCTTCACGCCGATAGTTTTCGTTTGCTATTATAATGACGTAGGTATTTGCGTTTTCCTCTTCTGTTTGAAATATATCCATATCCACGTTTCCATCAGCAATCTTACGCATATAAGAGCAAAATCCCCATTCTTTTGAATAAGCATATTCTTTATGTTCACGCACAAGCTCGTTCCAAAGTTCTTGGGCTTCATCAAATCTACTTAAATCCATCAGTATACTTCCCTTCGTATCTTTATATTCGGGATTTGTTGGGTCTTTGCTTATGGCAATATTTATGAGACGAAGAGCCTCTTTCGAATCTTTATTTACCCCTTCTCCATTTGTTAACATTATTGCAAGAACTTGATATGCAGTAGGTATTCCAAATGCGATTCCTTTTTCAAGATAAGGTTTTGCGTTTATAACGTCATTAAGTTTCACATAGCATTGAGCCATATCCATGACAAAGACATTTTCAGGTACAGTCTCTTGACCTTTCTTGAAGTATAATATGGCAGTTGTGTAATCTACAGAACATCCTAATCCCTCCATGTAACATATCCCTAAAGGGTAAAATGCATCTTTATTTCCATTATCAACAGCAAGCTTAAGGTATTTATATGCCTCAGGCATATTCGCATTCAATAATTCCATTCCTACACCATATTGCGCAGGAACATAACCTTTATCAGCAGCAGATTGAAGATGTCCAAAATATATTTTGGCTTCATCTTGTGTCTTCAATCCTATTGTTCTTAATATTCTGGCGAGCATGTATTCTGCTTCTGTGTCACCTTGATTCGCAGCAAGCTGATAATAATGCTTTGCTTTATCCATGTTTTTACTGCACCCCATTGTTCCATAATAATAGCAGTTTCCAAGAGTACGTTGCGCAGAAACATTTCCTTCTAATGCAGATCTCTCCATTCCTTTAATAATAGGATCTGATGACTGCCCAAAACAGAGCAAATGAGATAAAAGGACTATAAATGTTACGATATATTGTTTCATTAAAAAGTCTATTTTTTATACTTTGACAAAAAATCCAATGCATCTTCACTGCCCATTACGGCAGCTTTTCTAATTAATTCGTATCCAGCATCTTCATTTCTTGTTACACCTTCGCCAAACATTTGTCTGTATCCATACCAAAACATTGCAATAGCATTTCCTCCATCTGCTGATTTCTTAAGATATTTCATAGCAGTCTTCAAATCTTTGTCTTTCAAAAACACATATACCTTAAAGGCAGCTTCCTCATCTCCTGCATCTGCAGCTTTCTTTGCCCACACAAAAGCATTATCCAAATCCCCAACATCTCTATATATCCTAAACAAGCAAAGCATCGAAAACGAGCTTCCCATATTCGCTCCTTTTTCATAACAGATTTTTGCTTTAGAAAGATCTCGTGCCACACCAAATCCATTCTGATACATTTGTCCAATTGCACCATATGCATCGGCTCGAGGATGTATATTATTTGCGGCTTTTTCAAACCAAATCAAAGCTTGCGAATAATCTACATGACAGCCTTCTCCATCCCTATACATGACAGCCAAGTTAAATTGTGCATCCGCATTTCCCTTTTCCGCTGCTTTTCTTAACCACGACATAGCTTCAGGATAGTTACCTTCCTGAATTTTCAAGAGGCCAAGATCCTTTTGTGCCTCAACATTTCCTGCTCTTGCTGCAGTGTAGACGTCAACCGCTTGCTGTGCATAACATTGCACAACAGATACAAATACCAACAAGACCGTTATAATTATTTTCATCTGTTCCGAGTGTATTATTAATTTAACTAACGCATCAAACATATGAATAGAACACAGAGATTTAAGAAATTCATACTTTGTAGAACTTCTTAAATCTCAATATTTTACTAGGATTTTACCAATCAAGAAGTTTGTCCAATTTGTTATGTAAATCTTCACCCTTCTTTTCAAGATCTTCTCGTACTGCTTGTTTAGCAGCAGCCTTTGCCATTTCTGCATTGTAAGCTATACGCACAAGAACTTCCTTGTTCTTGTTGCTGACTGTGCGATACACTTCTACCACAGTAAGGACTCGACCAATACTTTGAGAAATCAAGTTCTTACCAGCACTTACACTCTGCACTACGCTTGCAGCCTCCTCTGGTTGTAATTGTTTGTTTGCAACCGTGTTCTCAATAAGAGCAGTAACCTCTGTCTGAATTTGACCAGCAAGATTTTGCTTTGCAAGTTCAAGAGCTTGCATTTTTGCTGCATCATAATTCTCTCCGATGCTCATAGCTTCGCCCATGAGATACTTAGGGAACAAGTCTTCATCATACTCTTGCTGCATAAGATAAGATTTATCAAGTTGCTTTTCCATTGGAAGAGCGCCTGGAGCTGCTTGCCAACCTTCTTTCGTGAGACGTTTAGCTTCTTTACGAGCATCCTTTGATGCCTTTTCATTAAATTCTGCCTTAGATAACTTGCGAATTTCTCTACGCTCCTTAGTGATTTCCTTTGAGTTTTGGGCGTATGCCCCCATGCTAAACGTTGCCAAAACCACAAAAAGCATAACCTTTAATGCTTTCATAATATTAAATGTTTTCCACCCTATGAGACCCAAGTTCAGGCGAGTTATAGTCTTCTGTTTTATAGACCACATAAACGCAAAACGTAGGCTTCCACCTCTACTTGTCCGCTGTTTGAGGTCGTGAGAATACCCGTGATAGTGAACTTGTAGAGTGTCTGCCTACGCCTGGTATAAATGCACGTATCCAGGAAAAGTGTGCATGAAGATATATAATATACCTTCACAGCACACCCCGGGATACAGTTATAGCATACCCGTAGCAGCCACTTCTGACATTGTTCCTGACTATCACATTGAAATTTCTCACGTTTCAAACAGCCATAGAACAAAGCATCGATGACGCTTTTACATTATGTAGTGTCCCACCCAGCCGCACATCCTATTAGATGGCACGGCGTAGGCACGACGTTGCAAATGTACATATTTTCATCATATCAGAGTCACAACTACTTAAAATATGCACTACGACCGCCAATTTTGGCAAACAAATCTCCAAAAACCACATTTGAAGCTGCATTTTTCAGAAAACATAAGAAAACAGATCCATTGGTAGCCCAACAAATTAAATATAGCGAGCAAAGATTAAGGTTTTCTTTTGGTCGAAATTGTCAGATTTGCTTTCTTCTATAATTGTATTATGGTAATTGTAAAGTTTACAGGACTAAGTTTGTTTAAACAAAGACTAAGTGAATAGACCTCAACGACAGCATGTTCACTTCACAGTGACCTTTATTGCTGTATGATATTTATATTGAGGGGATGGAGCATCACAATAGGAGAACTTATCTTTGCGCCTGTCAAGTTCTTTTATTAGTTCATTACGCAACACATCTTCAAGACCTTGACCATGAATAAAGATTATCTTCACACCATGCTGACCGACGTGCCTATTCAGTTCGTATTTGAATTTAGCAAGCTGACTTTCAATGATATTTGATGAAGGAGAACGGCTTAAATCCGAATGAAGATCAACAACCTTAGCGTCTCTAATGGCATTGCCTGCATCTCGTTTTACGACTGCCTTCTTAGTGTTCTTATTCCCCCCACCCTTTTTTGCTGTCAAGGCTGCTCTTTGCTGTTCTGCCTTCTCACCGCTGGGCACAACAACAAGCTCATCCGCAGTCATAGGTATGCAGAATCCATTCTCATCTTCAACATCAAAAATACCGTTTCGTATTCCGACGACAACACCTTCACCGGTATCATTTATCGGACGCACTCTATCTCCTATATTTATCTCCTTCATACACTTTACTTACTTTTGAATGCAAAGATAGCAACAATAACAATTCTTTAGAAGCATTAATACGAGTAAAATCAAATATTCGTTACGCTACGCACCCGTTTCAAGTTTTTATTCGTATTTTTGTATCACATTTATAAAATGTAATTCAGTTATCGCTTCGTTCGGAGTTAAAGGGACGTTTGCCTTGTCGGACATTTGTCACTTTAACTACCCTTTAACTCCACAACAAGTGGAGCGAAACTTGTATAATGTAACTATTCTGCGAATATTTTTTCAACCAAAATTCAACCAAATTAGAGCCTCCTAAAACTGAGCAAGTTGAACTTGAAAACTTTATTATAGGATATATTCATCATAAACAATATACAAAAAACTTTTACATGAAAGCTAAATTCTATAAAGCATTTCTCTTTGCGCTGTTTGCAACAACAATGGCGATGGCGCAGTCGGCTCGTATAGAGCAGAACTGGAACACAAATTGGCGATTCTGCCTTCAGGACAACGCTGAGGCTAAGAACACGAACTTCGACGACAAGTCATGGCGCAACGTCACAGTTCCGCACGACTGGAGCATAGACAGCGACTTTAAGAAGGATGCTGCTATGGGCAACGAGGGCGGCTATCTGCCTGCTGGCACAGGATGGTATCGCAAGGTGCTGAACATGCCAAAAACATGGGTTGGCAAGCGCGTGAAACTCATGTTCGATGGCGTATATCAGGATTCAAAGGTGTATGTGAATGGCGACTCCGTAGGCAGTCATTTTTATGGCTACACACCTTTCGTGGTAGATATTACAGAGCAGTTGAAAGTGGGCAACAATGTAGTTGCTGTTCGTGTCGATAACTCCATGCAGAAGAACTGCCGCTGGTACTCGGGTTCGGGCATCTACCGCAAGGTGCAGCTCATTGTGTGCGAACCTGTCCACATTGAACCTTGGGGCGTAGCAGTCACAACTCCGAAGGTGAGCAAGAGCGAGGCTGTTGTGATTGTGCAGACAGATTTGAAGAATGAAGGAAACGCACCAAAGAACGTCAAGGTGAGGGTTTCAATTCCTTCGTTAAATTCTTCTGCTGAAAGCCCTGAGATGACTGTTGCTCCAAAAGATGTCGCCAACAAGGTGACTCAGCAACTCACAATCAGCAATCCTAAGCTTTGGAGTTGCGAAACACCTAACCTCTACGAGGCAAAGATTGAGATTCTTGAGAATGGTTCTGTCATTGACTCCAAGACAGAGACATTCGGCATACGCACTATTGAATACGACTCAGCAAACGGCCTTCGCATCAATGGCGAGAAAACGCTCATCTATGGCGGTGATGCTCACCACGACAATGGCATTCTCGGAGCAGCCACATACCGCAACGCTGAATACCGCAAGGTGAAACTGATGAAGGATGCTGGCTTCAACCTCGTGCGCACAAGCCACAACCCTCCTTCTGCGGACTTCCTCCGTGCATGCGATGAACTCGGTCTTATGGTCATTGACGAAGCATTCGACGGATGGGTTGACCAGAAGAACCCATACGACTACCACCTCCGCTTCAAGCAGGAGAGCAGCGATGACGCGGCAGCAATGGTGCTTCGCGACCGCAACCACCCAAGCATCATCAGCTGGAGCATTGGTAATGAGATTATTGAGCGCAAGCAGATTGCTTCTGTGACAACCGCTCAGCGACTGAAGAACGCTATTCTCAAGCACGACAAGACCCGTCCTGTCACAGAGGCTCTCTGTGCTTGGGATCCTGACTGGGAAATCTATGACCCACATGCTGCTGTGCTCGACATCACGGGCTTCAACTACATGATGCACAAAGCAAAGAGCGACCACGAGCGTGTGCCTGAGCGTGTGATGTGGCAGACAGAGAGCTACCCTCGCGATGCTTTCAGCAACTGGACAATGGTGAATGACTACCCATACGTGATTGGCGACATAGTGTGGACAGCTATCGACTACCTTGGCGAGTCGGGCATCGGTCGCTACTTTTACGAGGGTGAGACAGACGGTGAGCCATGGATGAAGCTTCAGTTCCCTTGGCATGGCGCTTACTGCGGCGACATCGACATCATCGGCTGGAGAAAACCAATCTCTCACTACCGCGAGATGCTTTACTGTCCTAACCGCAACAAACTCTACATGGCTGTGAAAGAGCCAGATGGCTACTTCGGCAAGGTGAAGGAGACTATGTGGTCGGTATGGCCAACATGGGAATGCTGGAACTGGAAAGGGCACGAAGGCAAGAACATAGATGTGGAAGTGTATTCAAGCTACCCTAAGGTGCGTCTTTACCTCAACGATAAGCTCATTGGTGAACGCTCAACAACTCGTGCAGAGGAATTCAAGGCAACCTTCAGCATTCCATACAAAGCTGGCACATTGAAGGCTGCAGGCGTTGATGCTCAAGGCAATGAGACAGAGTCACGCACACTTAGCACATCAGGCGAAGCTGTTGACATTCGTCTCACTACCGACGGCAAGCTCAACTCAAGCGATCAGGATGTGTGCTTCATCACAGCAGAGCTCATCGACAAGGATGGCAACCGCGTGCAGGATGCGGAGCAGGAACTTCGTTTCGAGGTGAAGGGCAATGGCACACTCATTGCCACTGGCTCTGGCGACTTGAAAGACACCGTGTCTTACACCAACAGCACTCGCAAGACCTTCAAGGGCATGGCAATGGGCGTCGTTCGTTCAAATGGAAAGAGCGGCATTGTCACTCTTACAGTAAGCGGCAAAGGTATTAAGAAGCAGATTGTATTGAAAGGTATTGCATTGTAAATTGTAATAAGTGTCTGATCAAAATTATTTTTTATAATCAAGAATGAAGAGAATGAGAGAAATGCCATCCGGATGGCTTCTCTTAATTCCAATCGTAACGATTTAATTCTGAATCAAAAAGAACAGTTTGCTACAAACTGAAAGATGAAATCTCTATTTTCTCTAAATTCTTGATAAATATAAAAATAATTTTGATTACTTACTTAACATAATACAAGTTTCGCTCCACTTGTTGTGTAGTTAAAGGGTAGTTAAAGTGACAAATGTCCGACAAGACAAACGTCTCTTTAACTCCGAGCAAAGCGATAACTCCACTTTAACTCAACTTTAACTCCACAAAACGAGCAAGTTGCAAACTTACGAAAGTTGAATAACGTAATTATAATTTTTTATATGTTCATCTTCAGGCACTATGCCCACACAGATTGCTGAAGATAGTAATCTGCATCAAGAAACTTTAGGAAGTTATTTTTTTACCATTACTAAATACCGTCTCACCACCAGAGGCGGTATTTTTCATATACGCCTATTCACTTTTATACACTACTCGCAACGACTCACATAACCCAGGCTTTTCCCTCATTTTACTACACGAGGTAACATATAGAGACATTGCCTTTTCAAGTAAAGATGCTTTACGGGGCAAAGCATCTTTACTTTACGGGGCAAAGCATCATTTCTTGACGAGGCGAAGCATCTAATGTTTAGCTCGTCTTGTTTTCGCACTGATTATTAGGCACTAACGAACCGTGAAGATATTGTATGCTGTAAAAAAACAAGACAACGACTTGGGTAATAGCATACTTTTTTATACTTTTGCATAAAAGATTAAACGTAAGCAGTCAATCACAAATTATAACAATATGATATACAACGAAAGAGAAGTACGAAATGATTCTGTGCTTGATTCGGCACACAAGATAATGATTGCGGCACGCACAGCACCAAAAGCCAAAGGAGTGGATATTATCGAAATCATGACCATCACTGGCGATGACATAAAAAAGCTGTCGGATGAAATGCGCCGTGTGTCGGAAGAGAATGGTTTTATGTTCTTCCTCCGTGATGCCGACAACATCCTGCAGGCAGAGGCTGTGATGCTGATAGGCACTAAAGAACTGTGCCAAGGACTAAACTGCAAGCGATGCGGTTTCTCACTCTGTTCAGACAGACCAGAAGGAGTGCCATGCGCCTTAAACACCATTGACGTAGGCATCGCTGTTGGATCGGCATGCGCTACAGCCAGCGACCTACGAATCGACACACGAGTGATGCACTCTGCAGGCATTGCCGCAATGCGACCAGGCATGATGTGCGAGGGCCTCAACAATGTGCTCGCCATACCTCTTAGCTGCAAAAGCAAGAATCCTTTCTTCGACCGAAAGCCAAAGGAAGAAGAGAAAAAGTGAAAAAAGACGGCAGATGGTGAGATGACGTATCGTAAGATAATACATATTGATATGGACGCCTTTTATGCCTCCGTAGAACAGCGTGACACCCCCCAATTGCGTGGCATCCCCATGGCAGTTGGGGGTGTGTCGGACAGAGGCGTGTTAGCCACTGCAAGCTATGAAGCGAGAAAATACGGCATACATTCGGCAATGAGCACAAAGAAGGCATTAGAACTGTGTCCTCAGCTTGTTGTCGTGCCTGGCGACCATGCGAAATACAAACGCGTGTCAATGCAGATACACGACATCTTTCATGAATACACCGACATCATAGAACCCATCTCGCTTGATGAAGCCTTCCTTGACGTGACAGAAAACAAGCCTAACATTGAATTAGCCATTGACATCGCCATAGAGATAAAGAACAAAATCAAAGAACGCCTCAACCTTACTGCATCGGCAGGCGTGTCATACAATAAGTTTCTCGCAAAGATAGCCTCCGACTACAACAAGCCTGACGGCTTGTATGTCGTTCACCCTGACAGAGCCCTCAGCTTCATCTCCAAGCTACGCATCGAACAATTCTGGGGTGTGGGACCTGTGACAGCACAAAAGATGCACAAGTTAGGCATCTTCAATGGATCCACATTAAGAGAACATTCACTATGGGGGCTGACGCATGAATTTGGCAAAATGGGCATCATCTTCTACAACTTCGCACGAGGCATTGACGACCGACCAGTAGAGGCAAACTCCATCCGCAAGTCTATAGGCTGCGAGACAACATTCGAGAGCGACATATATAAGAAGTCGGCAGTCATCATCGAACTGTATCATGTCACGCAGGAACTGATACGCAGACTCAAGAAGAATGACTTTCAAGGATATACGCTTACACTAAAAGTCAAGTTTCATGATTTCAAGCAGATTACTCGTTCATATACCGACACCCATGCTTTCACGAACATGGACCACATACTGCCTGCCGCAAAGAAACTCCTCAATGATGTGCCTTTCTCCGAAGAACAATCTATCCGTCTCCTCGGACTCTCCGTAGGCAACGCACACGACGAAAACGAGAAAAAAGTATGGAGACAAATGGAGATAGATTTCAAGAATTGAGATTACCAACATATTTATCAAGAACCTTTAGCAGTAAATCAACTACCAGAATTCTTTGAATAAGCACGAACAGAATAACAACAAGTGATTGCTATAAATTGCGGAAATACACACAGAAATGTTAATTTGGTATAACATAGGTTATACAGTTTTATAAAAAGGTCTTTTTTGAGGGCGTCTGCGACTATTTTTGAGATTATTTTCATAAATTTGCAAAGTAGAAGTTATGCACTTTCGCCATTTCAAGTATGAAAACATTCAATACAGCGGGTACTTGTCGCCCGAATGAACACTATATGGTGGACATCACCGACCGCTTGGAAATCATCCGTAAGATGGTTGCCAAGGGTGACTATTTCTGTATCAACCGTGGCAGGCAGTATGGCAAGACTACCACGCTTGCCGCTTTGGCTAATTACTTAAAAAACGATTATTGCGTTTTTAGCATCAGTTTTGAAGGGCTTGGTGACAATTCTTTTGCTGGAGTAGAGAATGCATGTGCAGAATTTCTTAAAATCCTGAAAAGACACGCAAGAGTCAATGGATCGACAGAGGCAATGCAGTCGCTTCTCAAAGCTGTCGTACCAATGGGATGCAAGGAAATTGCAAGCACAGACTTTACAGAAGTTATTGACGAATTATGTACTCTATCCGAAAAGCCTGTAGTCGTATTTATTGATGAGGTGGATCAAGCCAGCAACAATGATGGATTCATCAAATTTTTGGGCGTACTTCGCAATATGTTTCTGTCACGCGAAATGTTCAAAACTTTCCAATCCGTCATCCTTGCAGGTGTCTATGACATTAAGAATCTCAAGCTGAAGATTCGCAAGGAAGATGAGCATCAATATAACTCGCCATGGAACATTGCCGTTCCTTTCGATACCGATATGAGCCTTTCTGCAAAGGGAATTGCTGACATGCTTGCTGAATATAAGGCAGACCACAACCTGACTTTTGACGAAGTATTCGTAGGTCAGATGATACGCGACTATACTGCTGGCTATCCATTCCTCGTGAGTCGTATCTGCCAGATTATCGATGCAGAACAATACACATGGGACAAGGATGGTGTGCTGAAAGCGGTCAATGCCCTGCTCAAAGAGGGTAATACGCTCTTTGATGACATGCAGAAGAAACTGACTCAGTTTCCAGGGCTTTCCGACATGTTGAAATCCATAATCTTTGGCGGTAAGCGAGTGTCCTTCAACTATTACGATCAGGACATCAACATTGCCGTTATGTTCAACTTCGTGAAAGAAGAAGGAGGTGCGACAAAGATTGCTTGCCGCATATTCGAGACATGGCTTTACAACTATTACATTTCTCTCGACAAACCATCCCACATCTATCAGCTGGGAGAATACGAGAAGAACCAGTTCGTGCATGATGGCTTTATCGACATGCGTCTTCTCATGGAGCGTTTCTGTGTTCACTTCAACGAAATCTATCGCCCCGGACATGATGATCAGTTTGTCGAGGACAACGGCAGAAAGATTTTCCTCACTTACCTGCGCCCAATCATCAATGGCATAGGCAATTACTATTGCGAAGCCCAGACACGCGACCTCACCCGTACCGATATCATCATAGATTATCTCGGTCAGCAGTATATTGTGGAGCTGAAGATTTGGCGAGGACAGTCATATAATGAACGTGGAGAGAAACAGCTTGCAGAATATCTCGAACGGTACAATCTGCAAACCGGCTACATGGTAAGCTTCTGCTTCAATAAGGAAAAGCAGTCAGGTTTGCTGCCGCCAGTAGAGCTTAATGGTCGCACGTTGATAGAGGCGATAGTGTAAATTTAACTTTTGAATTAGATCTAAGAAAACTCTCTGATATGAGAATTTTCTTTCCGAGGTTAGTGAAGACCTTTGCAAAAAACACAAGGCAATACCAACTACTTTAACTTGTCTCTTAGGTTCTTTTCACCATTACTCAACTTCTACCCCCCTGCTGCTTTTGTGAGCTATATTCAGACATCACCATCTCCACAACCTGATTGTAGTTTTTCCTCCCACTTTGTATCTTATTACATCTAAGATATGCGTCGTACATCAAATCCTGAACATCAGCTACAAGCTTAACCTCTTGGCTGCTCCAATACTCCGACATATCTTTCAACTGTCCAAGCACTCTCTTGTCAATCCTCTCATAACATCTTTTATATTCATCCTCGGACAGCACAGAATACGCACTCCTCAACATGTAAGGAAGCATCTGCTGATATGCTGAATAGCGAACAAGTCTGCTGTCCGACTTCCTACAAACTACATAAGCCCAATAATTTGCTTCTGCCTCGCTGCTCACCCCCAGCAGATGAGCTGTCTCGTGTGCATAGACAAAAGAATACTGAGTGGGAAACAAATCATCATTCAACTGGCTCTCAGCAGCAAAAGGCCCCATAAAGCCTGTCACTCCGACGGCACTGTAGAGTCGGTTGAATACCACATATTTAGGTTTCTGAAATGATTGAGGACGCTGCAGTCCAAAGTGTCTTGGCACATTACAATAGATGTCCTTTACTTCATTCATCACAGCACACTTGTCAAAATCCACAAACTCATCGTTTGACACATAATTAGCATTGAGACTGTCAGTAAACATCTGCATATATTCAAGAAACATCTGCTTATCGACTTCTGCCATCTTTATTTGTGCACGTTCATAGAAACTGCTTCGGTAGTAATTGCAGCCCCAACCGAGATAGAACCACACAAAAATACCAACAGCAAACTCAGCAACATTCATAATGACTGCCAACACCCCCTTTCTTCGGCAGAGAGCAATCACAGGATATAAAAGAAGAAAGGCGACACCACATATCACCACCCATTCATCAAGAGAAAAAGGGATGATGCTGAAACACCATGACATGACGAGTGAAATCCAAGGATAGAGTCGAGCAGCATAAAACTCGCCTGCCCCAGGCACACACATAATGCAGATAACCAATATCAGCATCAGAGACAGAACAATACGCCTTGCCAATAGGTACTTCTTCATCTTAAGTAAGGTGCTTTCATATTATTTCACATCTATTATTATCCTTCGATAAGCAGCCAGGCTGAACGGACCTTTGTCATGAATCTCACAAACAATGTGTATGGTCTTACCTGCCGCATCCTGCGGAATGGCTATCTCTATAGCATCCTTTGAAGCATCAGCAATAAGAAGGGATGTATGGTATGTGCCTGCCTCTGGCTGATGCCACCACGAGTAAGACAGAGCATCACCGTCTGGATCGAAAGACATAGAAGCATCAAGTCTTAAAGTCTTACCTGCCTTTGCCTTAACACACACAGCATCAAGACCTTTCTTCTTATTCACCACAGCTACAGGATTGTGATTGCCCTCACCACAGTCTGCCCATTGCATTCGCGCCATAAAGTCGCTGAGCTCATCAGGATAGAAACGACGAAGGTAATCTGTTGTTATGCTCCTATATGGCTCCTGCCAGCTGTTCCAAGCAAAAGTGAGGGAGTCAGGACTAATGCCGTAAGCATGACACCCGCTCCATCCAGCTTGAGCAGGATCCTCTGGATTGGAGAGTCCGTTTGGAATAACATAGAGGAATGATGGCGTGTCGCCCTCCACACCCCACTTGTAATCAGGGTAAATCTTGCCCATTGCACCCTTGCCTTGAATGCCACTCTTATACTTTTCCCAGTTCTCCTTGCCCAAATCGCAGAAAAGCTGCCATGTACCTTCATCCCAGATAAATTTCAGGTCATCCTTAAATTCTCTGCGCATCCACATGTGTGAGCTGTATGCCCTGTTCATGCGCATATCATATTTCATATCTTGATCTGTGATTGTGAAAACTCGGAATTTATTCACAAACGATTTCAACTCACTCGCCGAGCGTGTCTGCTTCACTCTCCATATAGCCTGTGCGAGGGTATTTGCCCCACCCCACGCTGCAACCCATATAGGACGGCTGTCATCCTCATCAGCAAGTTTAATAAGAAAATCGCTGCCAGGCGAGTCATTGCCTTCACCTATAACCTTGATGCCAGCACGCTGACTGCCCGCCATCGCTCTGCTCCTCACATAATCAGCACTTGGCCAATAACCAATCTTCTGTTTACCGTTCTCCTCATCTGCAGAGAGAAAAGCAGACTGACTGGAACGCTTCATGAGGTTTCTCACATCACACTCATAGGCATCTATAACCTTGGTAAGATACTCGCTCCATTCTGCAGGATAAGGGTCGCAATTCCATCCCACAGTTGTCATTATCGCCTCTATCTCAAACATATCAGCAAAGGCAAGCAACCTTACAGCCGATTCCATATCGTCTGGTTCGACATTGCAGTCGCCTATATCTGTCATGACAACGAGCCTTGGCTTCATTTCTTCATTTTTCTTTGCAGATGCCATTACAGAGAAAAGCATCAAAAACAATATAACGGTTATATTTTTCATAAAATCAAGTTTAGTAATAGTGAAAGTCTTTTAACTAGCAATCATGCTAAGTGAAGGAAAAAAAATTCCCGAATGCTCGAACAAAAAAATCCGAGCATTCGGGAAAATATCGCTGTCTATCAATTCATTATAGCGAAGTAATCCACGATACCGACAAGTCTGCCTCTGTCAACAACAAGAAGCGAGTGGATTTTATGCTTTCTGAACAAAGTCTGCACCGTAGTGAGTTTAGCCTCAGGGGAGATGGTCTTTGGAGTACGTGTCATAGCCTCAGAGACAGTAAGATTGATGAAGTTCTCTCTTGCGCCCTCTACAGCACGACGTATATCTCCATCTGTTATTATTCCAAGTATCTCATCTCCCTCCATCACAACGCCAAGTCCGAGTTTGCCACCGCTGATAGTCATGAGCGCTTCAGAAAGACGCATTGCAGAAGGCACTATCGGGAAATTCTCTGTGTACATCACATCTTTGACCTTTACAAGGAGTTTGCGGCCAAGAGTGCCGCCTGGATGGAACTGAGCAAAATCCTTAGCCTTGAACTTACGCATCTCCATCAGAGCGCATGCTATAGCATCGCCCATTGCCATAGCCACTGTTGTGCTTGACGTAGGAGCGAGGTTGAGCGGACAAGCCTCTCTCTCCACGCTCACAAGAATATGGTAATTGGAATGCTGCGCAATGAGCGACTCTGCATTTCCCGTCATAGCAACAATAGGGATATGCCTCTCCTCCAGCGAAGCTATGACACGGAGCAGCTCGTCGGTATTGCCGGAGTTGCTTATCATCAGAATCACATCGTCTGACATCACCATACCGAGGTCGCCATGCAAAGCGTCAAGAGCATTGAGGAATATCGCCGGTGTGCCTGTCGAAGCAAGTGTAGCAGCAATCTTTGCTGCCACATGGCCCGACTTACCTACGCCAGTCACTACCACATGCCCTTTGCAATGGAGTATGAGGTCAATAACCTGTTCAAAACTATTGTCAAGTTTGGGGATAACGTCAAGCAATGCCTGCGCTTCCTCTCGTAAACATTTCTCTGCAAAAATTCTTGATTCCATGAAGAATGAGTATAGCCTGCATGTTCTTGCAGGAATTGATAGACCTTAAAAGGAGAACTTAAAAGTACGCTAAATCAGCGAAGTGATGACCTTTTCAAGATCAGAGAGACAAAGCATGTTTGGTCCATCAGACTTTGCGTTATCAGGATCAGGATGCACCTCAAAGAAATATCCATTTGCCCCAAATGCCTTTGCTGCAAGAGCCATTGCTGGCACAAACTCACGATTGCCGCCAGTCTTGCCACCTGCCGCACCTGGTCGCTGAACAGAATGTGTGCAGTCCATGATTACCGTGTCAGTGTATTTATGCATATCGGCAATGTTGCGGAAGTCAACAGCAAGATTGTTATATCCATACATATTGCCACGCTCTGTAAGCCATACATTGTCATTGCCACTCTCTCTGACTTTCTGTACAGGGTATTCCATATCTACACCCGACAGGAACTGAGCCTTCTTTATGTTCACCACCCTGCCGGTCTTAGCTGCAGCAACGAGCAGGTCTGTCTGACGGCAGAGGAAAGCAGGAATCTGCAGCACATCAGCCACCTCTCCTGCTGCTGATGCCTGACAGCTCTCATGAATATCTGTCAGGATGCGCAATTTATATTTATCCTTTATATCGCCAAGCATCTGCATTCCTTTCTCCAGTCCTGGACCTCTGAAAGAATGGATGCTTGTGCGGTTAGCCTTATCAAATGATGATTTGAAAATTATATCTGTTCCATATTTCTCATTGAGTCTAACGAGTTCCTGGGCAACCTGCTCAAGGCATTCCATCGACTCAATGACACATGGACCTGCGATTATTGTTGGCATCATATAAGTAGGTAATCAAAATTATTTATACAAGTTTCACTTGCTCGTTTTGGAAAGTTAAAGCGAAAGTTGAATCAATTATAGAATAACAAATGCTTACTAAAATGGGTATCCGTTATTTTCTGATGGCACCTGTGCTGCAGGTGTTGATGCAGAATCGGCAGTGGCTGTCTGAGATGAAGTCTGCGAAGATTTAGGAGTCAGGCGTTCAAGATTGTCCACCATAATCTCCACTACATGACGAGTGACGCCCTGCTTGTCCACCCAATCGCGCCCTTGCAGTTTGCCCTCAACATAGAGCTTATCGCCTTTATGCACATACTTCTCAACGTATTCTGCCTGCTTGCGCCAGAAAATGCAAGTATGCCAATCTGTATGTTCTGGCACCTGCACGCCATTCTGAAGAGTATAACCTCTCTCTGTAGTGGCGAGATTCAGTTGAGCCACACACACACCAGTATCAAGATATTTCACCTGCGGGTCCTTACCCACATTGCCAATAAGCATTACTTTATTCATAACATCAGATTTTGCTAATTGATTGATATTGTCTTGTTAAGCAGATAATGATCAAGGATTGTCATTGCAGCCATAGCTTCAACTACTGGCACCGCACGAGGCAGCACACATGGGTCGTGGCGACCTTTCACCTCAAGCACAGTCTCTTCACCATTCTTATCGACGGTAGCCTGTGGACGCAGTTGAGTGGCAACAGGTTTGAAAAGCACACGGAAATAGATGTCTTGTCCGTTGCTTATACCACCTTGAATTCCACCAGAGTGGTTTGAACGTGTACTGATTTTTCCATTATCGTTGTAGAAGATGTCATTCTGTTCTGAACCTCTCTGAGCCACGCCATCAAAGCCCTCACCATATTCGAAGCCTTTTACAGCATTGATGCCAAGCATTGCAGCACCAAGTTCTGCATGAAGCTTTGAAAAAGCAGGTTCGCCAAGTCCGACTGGACATCCTGTCACCACACAGGTTATCACACCGCCTATCGTGTCGCCATCCTGCTTGACATCAAGTATGAGCTGCTCCATCTGCTTTGCAACATCCTGGTCAGGACATCTCACAGGATTGCTTTCTATCTTTGTGAGGTCATATTTCTTATAATCCCTGTCAAGAGCTATGGCTCCCACTTGCGAAGTGTAGGCTGTCACGTCAATGCCAAGCGACTTGAGAGCAAGCTTGGCAAAAGCGCCACCTACACATCGTGATATTGTCTCGCGCGCTGATGAGCGTCCTCCACCACGATGGTCGCGAAGACCATATTTCTGAGTGTATGTATAGTCTGCATGTGACGGGCGGTACACATTGCGCACATTCTCATAATCTTTTGAATGCTGATTTGTATTACGAACAAGGAAGCCAATCGGGCATCCTGTGCTCTTCCCCTCAAACACTCCTGAGAGGATTTCCACCACATCACCTTCCTGTCTGCCTGTGGTAATCTTGCTCTGTCCTGGCTTGCGGCGGTCAAGCTCTGCCTGGATAAAATCCAAGTCAATGTCAACGCCTGCCGGCATACCGTCAACAACACCGCCAACACCTGCTCCATGACTCTCGCCGAATGTTGTCAGCGTAAATATATTCCCAAATGTATTTCTCATCTTTGAGATGTATTGATTTTTAAGAATTCAAAATCTCTTCTTAGTGACAACCACCGCAGCCGCCTTCACAACCACCTCCGCAGTCACCGCCACAGCCGCCTCCGCAGTTACCACCACAGCCACCGCAGCCACTCATTGAGTCGAGCATCTCTGTCACTTCTTCGTTTGTAGCAGTACGATTCTCAACGACAGTTCCGACAAAATGCAGATTCTGACCAGCACGCGGATGGTTGAGGTCTATTGTCACCTCTTTATCCTTGATTTCTATAATAGTAGCATTGAATCTGCTTCCATCCTCTCCTTGCATAGGCACAACAGCACCTTCAAAGATACGAGTATCATCAAACTTGCCATCAATACAGAAAACATTCTTGTCTATGTCAAACATAAGTTCATCCTCAAACTCGCCGTACGCATCCTGGCATGGAATGACAAAGTCGAAAGCGCTTCCCTTTTCTACATTCTCTACATTCTCTTCAAACTTTGGCAGCACCAAGCCCAATTTGCTGATAAACACAAATGGATGGTCTTCAGAACACTGCTCTACCATTGTCTCTTCTACATCTTCATCGTCTTTCACGAAAAGGCTATATGCCACAGTAATATACTTGTTGTCAAGTGCCATAAAAATATGTTATATTAATAAAAAAATCAAGTCCGAAAAAATGCGAATCACTATTATAATTGCACTTTTATTAAATGCAAAGATATTCAAAATTACAAACAATCACAAATTTAACATCTACTTTCCATTTTTTTTGTCTAACTTTGTCACAGTTTACAATAAAAAAACGCAACTTCATGAACTATCGCACCATCTTAACAATTGCTGCTATGACTGTCATGGCTTCTTGCAATAACGGCAACAGCACAAAAGACACCTCTTCTGACAGCTCAAGCCAAACAGCAGAATCTCCCCAAAAACGCTCAACAAATATCATACGCAGACCCATCAGCATTCCTTCTACATTCAGCTACATCACAAACATTGGCAGTGTTGACATAAATTTCAGTTTCGGCGATTACAGCATCGATGTAGAAGGCGACAGTGCAACTCTGAAATACCTGTCCACTGACTTCGACAGCAATCTACTCACAATCGGGCTTTTATCGGAAGACAACACAGACATCAACAAGTTCAGCAATGGCACGAAAATCACAATGTATATCTCGGCACCCGAACTGCAATGCGTAAGCATCTGCGGCACAGGAAACTTTGTCACAGAGGGAACATGGAAAGGAGATAACATACAATTAGGACTTCTCGGCAAAGGCACAATGACGTTTGACAGCATAGAATGCAACAGCCTGAGTCTCCAAACTACCGACAAAGGCTCCGCTATATTTTCTTCCGTCAAAGCCGACGACATAACACTCTACACACGCAGTAATGCAACCATCAATGCTAATATTGACGCACAAAACCTCACTGTTATTAACGATGGCAAGCCAACGATTACAATCAACGGAAGAGCCACCAACTATAAGGTGAAGAATCCTAACGACAACAATCTTCACTTAGTAATGGAAAAAAAATAACTTCCTAAAGTTCCATAATCAATCAATACCAACAGCTTTGACTTGTCTTTTTGGCTCTTTTGCCCCAATTCATCGGTCATGATGCCCGCATCACTCCCTCTTCATTAGGACAAAATAGCCTAAAAATACAAGCCAAATCTTCCGAAGTTATTATTTCACCATTACTTAAAACTCCAAAAATAAGACAAAGCATTGACGAAACAGATAAGCAGTAATACATTACTTGCAACAAAAAAAACTCGCTGACAAAATTCTTGCCAGCGAGTTTTTTATAACAACTTATTTTTTTATCATCACTAAAATCGGAAACCAAGAGTTGCGATAAACTGGCTTCTATTATTGCTGATAGAAGTTGGTTTCAGAGTAAAGATTGGATCTTTCTCGTCATAGTTGTCGAAGGCATAGAAATCACCCTTTTGTGACTGATACTGATAAGCGAGGTCGAAATAGCCACCTTTGAAACGGAATCCCACACCACCTGTGAAGCGGTTTATGCCTTTCCAATTAGTGAAATCTGTCTCTGTGTAAGCACCATCATAAGGTAATGAGCGATAGGCTGTGTCCTTGAATCCAGATGACACATAGTTATATCCACATCGTACTGACAGCCAGTCTAATGGCTTAACCTCAAGACCAGCCTTAACAGTGTGCTGTCCTTTGAGCATATCCTGAGTGAAGCTATTTGTCTGAGTGAAGAAATAATCATCATCACCATCTATTGAACTATACTTCGCTGTACTCAAATCTGTGTATTCATACTCAGCGCCAATAGCAATCTTCTTGCCGATAGTATGTCCGAGGCTCACACCAAACTTCCAAGGTGTGCGGAAGTTATAGTCGTATTCTGAATTTGAAATCTGTCCCATTGCTGAACGAGAATCAAAGTTGCCTGTTGCCTCATTATAGTCGTAATAATACATTCCATCAGCATAGTTTGAATCTGTCATTCGATACCAAATCGGCGTATGCACTGTGACACCTACGCGGAAAGGTGAATCCTCGATTGGGCGGAAGATGAATCCTGCCTTGAAGTCATAACCCTCGGCTGTTGTTCGGTATGTGCTCTTTATATCATACGCCCTGTTATCAACGCCAAACTCCCAGTAATAGGACTCACGGTCATAGCTTATGTCATACACACCAAGAGAGAGACCGAAGAAGAACCTGTCCGAACTGTTGAAAGAAAGGTTGATGTCTGCCTGAACATTTGAACCATAAGTGGCTTTCTGGTAATAAGCATCCTGAGCAGAGACTCCGTGATAAAAAACATCGCCATTTTTATCATACATGTCAATGATGCATCCGTTCTGTGTGAGATTGCCATCATCATCATACATAGGAGCAGAAAGATCTGCAAGAGAGCCCCAGCTGTTATAATTTACGCAGCTATTTGCCAATCCTGCTATCTGATAAGTCTGGGACAGTTCTGTGAAATAGCCATTTCCGTCAGGATAATCATACACAAGATTCAGATTGTCAACATTAGTGTTCTGGTTGAAAAGGAAATTCTTGTTCTTCCTGTAGTTCACACCGAAATTGATATACTGAATGCCTTCTGTATCAGGGTTTTCCATATTGAAAGGCACAACAACACCTGCCTGATCAAAAGAGAATCGCGAACGGTCATGATTGAACGCTCCTTTATTGCCGCCCACCACTTCGCTGAGAGTAAACGCTGCGTCATTCTTGCGGTACATAGCAGTAGCTGCCGGATTGGTGCCCATCACTGTGAGGTCGCCTCCCAAGGCACCCAACGCACCTCCCATACCCACATAGCGGGCAGTTCCGTTGAGGTCGCTTGTGCTGAAATTATATGCATCGTAAGTATCTTGAGCTTGAGCAGAAGCAGCAAGTATGATTGCAGAGAACAAAAACAAATGTCTCATATTCTTCATTTTATTATGTTTCACAATTTTTTGATTTATCTATAGGTCAATATCCAATGGGCGTTCTAACGTCTGCCACCACCACGAGAGACACCACCGCCGCCGCCAAAGCTGCCGCCGCCACGTGAACCGCCACCGAAGCTGCCACCGCCACCAAAGCTACCTGATGAACGACTTGAAGAGCTTGGAGTGTATGAAGATGTAGAACGCTGAGGAGTTGAAGCAGAACTGCGTGCCTGTGACTGGCTGCTACTCCTTGCTGGAGAAGACGCTGTTGCGTTTGGACGACTGCTGTATGAGCTGCGGCTTTCACTGCCCGTAGCACTCCTTGATGGATTAGGGCGAGCAGAAGCAACTCCCGGTCTGCCACTTGTATTAGAACGAGACACAGATCTTCCACCATTAGGACGAGAAGCCATGCTGCCTCTTCCCTCTGTAGCCATACGCTGGTTGGCATAACCTGAGTAAGAACTTCTTGATGAGCGAGAGGCATCACCGCGTCCCATTGATGCAGAAGCGCCTCGTGAATAAACCGAACGGCTTGAATTTGCAGCACTTGGGCGCACTCGGCTACCTACTGAACCAGGACGAGAACCTGTTGTTGCATAATGTCCTCTCTGATGGTAACGAGAACCGATGTGACCATAGCTCACACCTCCATGACCCCAACCCGGGCCCCATCCCCAGTATGACCAGTGGTATGGGTGATGATAACCCCAGATGCCTCCATACCAGCAATCCCAAGGGCCCCATGTCCATCCGTAGCACCATCCATAATGGTAGTACCATGGGTCATACGAATAGTAGAGATAATCCCATCCGCCATAGTGATAATACAAATCCCAGTAGTATGGACTTGCAAGGTCATAATAACGTGGAGAGTGGAATCTCACGATACGGCGAGAATATCTGTAGTCTATCTCTGGATCGTCAAGATCATATTCACTGTCAGCATAGAATCCATTAGCAGAATCTATGCGGGCAGTCAATGAATCTGCCTCATCTGCGTATGCGCCACCAGCATTCTGATATTTTCCAGAATATGAGTAGCGGCGGTTGTACTCATCAGTGCTGCGACGGCTGCTCTTGTAGTCAACAACCACAGGAGGAACAACCACTTCGGTTTTCGCCCTCATGTCGGCAGTCTGTCTTATCACCTCCTGCTTCGTCTTCTTAGAAGGAGTAAAATACATATCATCATCATCCTGTGCCATGCTGAACAAAGGGATGATGGCCAAAGCCAAAGTTAATAGTCGTTTCATATTTCTTTCCTTTCTTTTTTGAAATGAATATTTTTTGATGATGCAAAAATAACAAATAAGATTATTACTGAAAAGTATAATTCCCTATTTCATGGGGAAAATCCCTAATTGGCCCGTCACTCTGTGCTGTTAAGGGCAGAAGGAAACAAAAAAGGGCGAAGCATGATTCTGCATTCGCCCTTTGTAAGGAAGCCGGGAGGAGATGTGATGAAACTCCGATATGAAAAGATTTGAGTCCCTACTACCCTTTGTAATCCACCGACTCAAAGGTTTCCAGCAAACCGAAGCCCCATGCTCGAAACATGGCGATTTGTGGGTTGTGGCCCGCCATTAGGTAGTAGAATTATCTCGGTTTCAGTATAAAAATTGATGAGTATCCCGATCGATCCTAACCCCGGCTTATGCTGTGACGACATCTGATGCGTCATCATCGTCTTTTCTAATAGCAAAGTTAATGTTTCTATCATTTCACAACAAAGGATTTGAGAGAAAAAATCTCAAATCCCTTGTTTTTTTCCGTTTCGATGGATTTTATTCGTCAAGTTGCACAGCAAAAGACATAGATTTGCCCGCTGGAGTCTTACCCCAGATCCAAAGTGTCTGTTCATCGCTTGACTGTGCTGACTTGAATACAGACTCAATATCATTAGCAGATTTGATGTTCTGGTTGTTTGCTTTGAGGATGATGAATCCTTCTGGGACGCCAGCATTCTTGAGATATCCTGCCTTGATATTTGTAACTTGAACACCATAAGTGAGGCTGAGTGTCTTCTTCTGTGATTCTGTAAGCTCCTTGAACTCTGCTCCAAGAGCATCGAGCTTCTGAGTCTTTATCACATTGGTGTTGCCCTTTGCATTGCGGAATGTTATGGTTGTAGTCTTCTCCTTCTTGTCGCGGATATATCCAACCTCAGCCTTGTCTCCAGGATGATATTTTGTTGTCGCCTCCTGAAGTTCTGACATCTTTGTTATCTTCTTGCCATCAACAGACACGATGATGTCGCCGCTCTTGATGCCTGCCTCTTCTGCAGCACCATCCTCAGAAACCTCTGCCACATAAACGCCATCTACTGTGCCGAAATCTGCAGAGAACTTGCTATCCTTATGCTTCTGGGCGTCAACATAGTCGTGGAGAGTCATTCCGCTCACTCCAAGAAGAGCGCGCTGTACGGTTCCGTACTCTTTGAGGTCGCCAACAATCTTCTTCATTATTGTTGTCGGAATTGCAAATCCGTAACCTGTGAATGAACCTGTCTGCGAGTAAAGCATGGCATTGATACCAACAAGTTCGCCGCGTGTGTTGACAAGCGCACCACCAGAGTTGCCAGCATTAATCGCTGCATCTGTCTGGATAAACGACTCTATGCCGTTCTTTGTTGCCCCGAGGTTACGAGCTTTGGCAGAAACAATGCCTGCTGTTACTGTTGATGTGAGGTTGAAAGGGTTGCCAACAGCAAGCACCCACTCTCCCACTTTGAGGTCGTCAGAGTTTCCCACAACAATCTGTGGAAGATTGCTGCCGTCGATTTTCAGAAGGGCGAGGTCGGTGTCTGCATCCAATCCAATGACACGCGCTGTAAACTCACGATTATCATTGAGAGTGATTGTTATCTCATCAGCATTTTCCACAACGTGATTGTTTGTCACAATATATCCGTCAGCAGATATTATCACGCCGGAACCTGCAGATTCACGCTTTGGAGTCTGCACCTGACGACGCTGAGTTCCACCACCCTGACCTCTGCCAAAGAAGTCACCGAAGAAATCCTGGAATGGATCCTGATATTCTATTGTCTGTGTCTTGCTTGTCTGTACACATTTTATATATACTACAGCATTGCAAGCCTTTTCTGCCGCTTCAGTAAGGTCCACAGGCTGTGCTGCTGGAGCCATAGCTGTAGAAGTCGTCATGAAGTTGCTTGAGGCAGTCTCACCAGCAGCAGAAGATGGTGAAATGCTGCTTGAGCCTTTCTGAGTAACCGAGTATGCGAATGCACCTGTCAAACCAGAGAAAAATGCAACACATGCAAGTGTGCCATAAAATCTTTTAGTTACCTGTTTCATATTTGTAGTTGTTTAATTGCTAATTATAAATGATTATTTTCTTAATTTCACATTATGCTTTAACAAAAAAAATTGCTCTCGAAACCGATTATCATTTCGATTTCGAGAGCAAAATAACTACATTTCATTTGCAATACAAAGAAAATGCTTATAAAAATGCTGCGCTTTGAATTTGTTTAACAATTCAGCGCCACTTGTTAACACAGCTTAAACATTATTTGAGGATATTGTAGAGCAAACTTGTGAGTGACACAAGAATACTTGTTGATGTGAACCACAAGCTTGTTTCAGAACCTACACCTGAGTTCTTTGACTTAGCCTTGTTAGGAGTCACATACAACACATCATTCTGCTGAAGCTGGTAATATGGAGAATTGATGATGTTAGCGTCATTAAGATTGAGTTCGACAATTGACTTCTCACCAATTTCATTCTCACGGATAAGCTTCACGCAGTCACGACGGCCCCAGATTGTCATATCGCCTGCAAGAGCCAAAGCCTCAAAGATGTTCACCTTTCCTGTTGTCACTGTGTACTGACCGCCACGAGCAACTTCACCAAGGACTGTCACCTTATAGTTTGACACAAGCACGTTAACGATTGGCTTCTCACGAGTGTAGTTGCCCTGAATGCGTGATGCGATATACTCTTCGAGCTGAGTCTTTGTCATGCCAACAACCTTCATCTCGCCGAGTATTGGATAGTTGATAGTACCCTCATTGCTCACGAGGTATGACTGAAGCTGCACCTGAGTAGAGAAACGGGCAGCATCTGCTGTGCTGTTGACAGTATTGCCTGACTGCATTGTGAGGTTGAACATCTTAACAGCATCTGGGTCAAGAGGATAATTCACATTGATAGAGAGGATATCCTTTGGCATGATTTTTGAATCATAAAGACTGGTAGCAGCTGAGAGATCAACTTCGCTGCTGTTCTGAATGTAAGGAACATTCTTATATGAAGTACAACTTGCAAAAACAAGCACAACTGCAAGAAGTACAAGAGTTAGATATTTCTTCATAAAGTAGTCTTGAGATATATTCGATTATTTATTGGGTGCTATTTATTAATCAGTTGCAAATAACAAAAATCTCTTAAAGTTTATTTCTTTAACACCAATCTATAACACAAGAAAATATCTATCCCGAGAATGTCTCAGGATAGAATTTTCTTTATGTTGAGACTATGATTGTCAGATTATTACTCCCACTCAATAGTTGCAGGTGGCTTTGAAGAGACATCATAGCATACACGGTTGATACCGCGAACGTTGCGAATGATCTTATTGCTCACCTCTGCAAGGAACTCGTATGGAAGCTTAGCCCAGTCGGCAGTCATTGCATCTGAAGATGTCACAGCACGAAGAGCAACAGGGTTTTCGTAAGTGCGCTCATCGCCCATCACACCAACTGACTTCACATCAGAAAGGAGGATTGCTCCTGCCTGCCAAATCTGGTCATAAAGAGACACTTCTATCTCTCCGTCTTTCATGTCGGCAGGCACACCCGCAGCAAGCACCTTGCGTGCCTCTTCGCCGCTAAGCTTAACCTTCCATTCACGGAGACCACGGATGAAGATGTCGTCTGCATCCTGAAGAACTCGAACCTTCTCAGGAGTGATGTCGCCAAGGATGCGGACAGCAAGTCCTGGACCTGGGAAAGGATGACGAGTGATGAGATGCTCTGGCATTCCCATGCTGCGTCCTACACGACGAACCTCATCCTTGAAGAGCCACTTCAGAGGTTCGCATAATGACAAGCCCATCTTTTCAGGAAGACCGCCAACATTGTGATGTGACTTTATCACCTTGCCTGTGATATTAAGAGATTCAATGCGGTCTGGATATATAGTGCCCTGAGCAAGCCATTTTGCTCCTTCAATCTTCTTAGCCTCAGCTTCAAACACATCGATGAAGCCCGCGCCGATAATCTTGCGCTTCTTCTCTGGCTCGCACACACCTGCAAGTTCAGAATAGAACTTCTGTGAAGCATCAACACCGCGAACATTAAGTCCGAGACACTCATAATCCTTGAGCACATCCTCAAACTCGTTCTTACGGAGAAGTCCGTTATTTACGAAGATACATGTGAGGTTCTTTCCTATTGCCTTATTGAGAAGTACGGCAGCAACTGAAGAGTCAACACCGCCAGAGAGTCCGAGAATCACCTTGTCGTCTCCTACCTGCTCGCGAATCTCCTTCACTGTCTGCTCGACAAAAGACGCTGGCGACCAGTCCTGGCGACCACCGCAGATGTCAACAACAAAGTTCTTCAAAAGCTGAGTGCCATCGATAGAGTGGAACACCTCTGGGTGATACTGAACACCCCATATCTGCTCATTGTCGGCAGCGTAAGCGGCATACTTCACTGTAGAAGTTGAAGCGATACAGCGGAATCCCTCAGGAAGTTTGGTGATAGTGTCACCATGTGACATCCACACCTGGCTGTTTTCTGCAAATCCCTTGAGTATCGGATTGTCTTTCTCCATATACTCGAGATTAGCGCGACCATACTCGCGTGTTCCCTCTGGCTCTACATTGCCGCCAAAGGTGTAAGCCATAAGCTGCGCTCCATAACAGATTCCCAAGATTGGATACTTACCGCGTATCTGGTCGAAGTCGAGCTTGAAGGCGCGGTCTTCGTACACGCTGTAAGGAGATCCAGAAAGGATAACTCCAATAACACTTGGATCATCCTTAGGAAATTTGTTGTAAGGCATTATCTCACAGAACATATTCAACTCGCGGACACGGCGTCCGATGAGCTGTGTTGTCTGTGATCCAAAGTCTAAGATTATAATTTTCTGTTGCATATAATTATATGTAAGTAGCTATTCAGAACAAAACAGGCAATACACTGCAAAACATATATTCAGTATATCCCTTGAAAGTGCAAAGTTAATGATTTAGAAGATAAAAATAAAAGGAAAATAAGAAAAACTAACTCACTTTTCCCAAAAAATCACTTATCTCTCAAAAACTCCTCTGCTTTTGCTATTGTATCAAGCTTTCCGACATCAAGAAGTTGGAGATTCTCTCCCTGTCGGCATTTTATCTCCACCTTGTCACAGATGCTGAGATAGAAATCTATTATTGAGAATTTTCCATCCCACTGCTCCATGTATTTCAAAAGAGAAGGGAAGAAAACCTGAATGCCGGAGAAGGCATATTTGTGCAGATGTTCATTGCTGCTAAAATACGAGGTGTCGCCCTCATGAGCCATAATCTCTGCGTATGGCGACTTGACCTGCCCTGTGGCTATATTCGTCCATCCCACGAGGCGGTCATCATCGTCGAAGAGTAGATATCGCTGTGTGTTTCTGCACGACACAAGAAGCGTGGTGGCATCAGCGTCATCATAAAGCGACTTCAAGTCGGCATTGCTGAGGATGTCAACATTATGCACAAGTATTGGCTCGTCATTTGAAAACAGCGAAGCGGCTTTCTTCAGTCCGCCACCCGTCTCAAGGAGCATATCTGTCTCATCGCTGAATTTTATGTCAATGCCAAAACTGTCATTCTGCTTCACGAAATCAATAATCTGGTCAGCAAAATGATGTACATTTATAACAATCTCGCTCACGCCAATCCCCTTGAGTTTCTCAATCAGAATCTGCACGAGCGGCTTGCCATCAATAGGCACCATAGCCTTAGGCATTGTATCTGTAAGCGGCTTCAGACGGGTGCCCAAGCCTGCTGCGAATATCAAAGCATTCATTTCTTATTGAAAATTTGTGTTATACCCTGTTCACGGTGACAGAGATGCACCTCCACGCCAAACTTCTCCGACAGATGTTCTGCGATATGCTGTGCGCTGTACACCGAACGGTGCTGCCCGCCCGTGCATCCACAGCTTATCTGCAAATCCTTAAAGCCACGGTCAAGCCATCGCTGTGTGTGGAAATCCACAAGCGGATAGATATGGTCAAGAAAGTCAAGTATCTCTCCGTCTTTCTCCAAGAAGTCTATCACAGGCTTGTCCAGCCCGGTTATCTTTTTGTATTCGGCATAACGGCCAGGGTTGTTTGACGAGCGGCAGTCAAACACATATCCTCCACCATTACCGCTCACATCCTCTGGTATGCCTTTCTTGTATGAGAAAGAGAATACGCGCACAATGAGTTCGTCATGCACAAAAGGCTTTGGTGCCCACTCTATGAGCGACTCGCACACCTGCTTCAGATACGGATAATCGTCACATGTGCCAAGCGCAAGCTCCTCTTTCAGGTTGGCGAGCGCAGGAGGTATGCTGTCAATGAAATGCTTCTTCTTCTCCCACAATCCACGGAATCCGTATGCGCCAAGCACCTGCAGCAGACGGAAAAGTACAAACTGATGAAGCCTCTTCTCAAACACGGCGAATGTCATCCCTTTGTAGCAGTCTGGGCATTCTCTTGAGTCGATATAATACTGAAGCGAGTGATAATACTCTTTTATAAGTTTTCTGCGAAGCTCATCAGAGTATTTTGCTGATGCCTGCCAGAGGAATGACGCCACATCATAATATATTGGTCCTTTTCTGCCGCCTTGATAGTCGATGAAATACGGCTGACCGTCCTTCAACATCACGTTGCGTGCCTGAAAATCACGATACAGGAATGTATTCCCATCTTCCTGCAGAAGTTCTGCCGCCATCTTGTCGAAGTCTTCCTGCAAGCGAATCTCGTTGAACTCCACTCCTGTGAGCTTCACGAAGTTATACTTGAAATAATTGAGGTCGAACATTATGTTCATCTTGTCCATCTCCGGCTGCGGATAGCATTTTGAAAAAACATATTCTCCGCCTCCCTCAAACTGAATCTTTGGAAGTTCCGACATGACAAGAGCAAGCATGTTCACCTCTCTCCCATTGTAGTCACCACCTTTCTCACGGCCTTCTTTCAGGAAGTCAAACAATGATGTGCTGCCAAGGTCCTCCTGCAGATACACCATATAATCATCGCTGTGAGCATATAATTTCGGTGTAGAGAAGTCTCGGCTTTCAAAGCACTTGCTTAATTCGACGAACGCCCTATTCTCCTCCTCGCTTGTACCCACAACGCCTATCACAGACACACCATCAGCACCTGTAAGTCGATAATACTGCCTGTTGCTTCCTGCGCCTGGCAATTTGTCTATCGACGCTGGCACTTCGCCACTATATTTCACAAAGAGGTCAATCAGCCTTTCCTTTTCCATATTGACATTACTTTAGTGTAAACAGCATACACATTGAACATAGACACGATAACGAACAGCGTCAGACCCACAACAGCCGATGGCATAAGACTTGCTGGCGTATAGTCAGGGAACATCTGTTCAAACATCAGGGAATACATGCCTCTGACAACAACAAGCACAACAAAGGCTATCACAAGCACACACAGGTTCAGACCTATTGTCAGCAGCTGATAAGGAGCAGCAACTTTCACTGGCGAATAACCTATGAGAAGGAGATTCTCAAGTTTCGTGCTGTTCTTCTGCACGAGGAGAAAGACGCTGAGCATCAGTATATAGAAAGAGAGAATGCTTATCACAAGACCTATTCCCATCACTATGCTCACGATGATTCTCAGCACATAATTTGTCTTGGACGCGTCAAGCTTATCCTCGTCGGTCTCATAGTTGCGGTCTTGCAGATATGTCGTTATCTTCTCGTCTGCAGGGTTCTTCACTTCGACAATAAGTCGTGTGTACTGCTTTGGCGCGTTTGCCGACGCATACTGGCTGTTAGCCCAGTTCATGAACTGCTCCGGCACGAGTATCGTGTTGAGTCGAGAGGAGAAGCCCACAATGCGTCCGTCGAAGTCGCCGCTTTTGCCACTGCCGTCAATATGTATCTTCAGCTTCATCGCTCCCAATATGCCTTCGCTGAGTTTTGGCAGCCCTTTGCCCTGTGCATAGCCGAAGTTGTAGAGGTCGAGGTAGTTTTTAGGCAGTATGATTGGTATGTCTTCACTTCCCTCTTCATACCCCCATTCGTCTGACTTCACATCCACAAACTCATCAGGCACACTCTCAAAGAACATGTCGGTAGAGAAGTTTGCAAATCCGTCAACATCAAATTTCGCCCTTACGCTGAATGCTGATGACGTGAAAGCGCCTATCTTCTCCACGAAATCCTCATCTTCAAGCTCTTCTATCTCACTCTCCGTAAAGGCGTTTGACACACCTGCCAAAGAACTCATAGCACCTATCTTCTTGTTGATAATGAGATAGTCTGCCTTCATAAAACTGTCCTCGCTGTCGAGCTGCTGATAGTCGAAGTAAAACTGCACACCCAGAAGGATGATCACAACTCCAACAAGATTAGCGAAGAAGAACCCCATAAACTGAGGTATGCTAACATGCTGCCTGAGCAGCTTCCATACTAAATTCATAGTCTAAACACCTTGTCGTAGTTCAACTCAATATGCTTTCCAATAGATGTGGCGATGACTCCCGCCCCCTGGCGTTTTGCCTCTGCTGTGAGGATTCGCCCCATAATCTCCGAATTGGTGTCATCAAGATGGCTTATCGGCTCATCAACGAAGATGAAATCGAAAGGCTGGCATAATGCACGGATGAGCGCCACGCGCTGCTGCTGTCCGAACGACATCCTGCCAATCTTCGCATCCATCTTATCTGCCACTCCGAGCATCTCAAACCACTCCTTAATCTGCGCCTCTTTCTGATAGCCAGTAATGCCTGAGAGCTTATTCTTTATCTCCACATTCTCCATAGCTGTGAGTTCGGGGAAGAGCCTCAGCTCCTGCCATAGGAGTGCGAAATGCTTCATGCGTATGTTTGTCCATTGCTTGACGGAGTATTTTCTCACATCCTCGCCATCAAAGAGTATCTGTCCTTTGTAGTCGTTGCGGTAGCCATAGATGAAGCTGCAAAGAGATGACTTGCCTGTACCTGAGTTTGCCTCCACAAGATACAGCTTGTCGCGGTCAAACTCCACAGTCTTGTTCCACACATCGCTCGCAATATCGCTACGGCCTTCAAACACGCATGGCAGAGTGCCTATCAATTGTATCTTATCCATAAATAAGTAAAATTATTCAACTTTAGCAAGCAACTTGCTCAGCTGTAGAGTTAAAGTGAAGTTAAAGAGGAGTTACCGCTTCGCTCGGAGTTCAAGGGACGTTTACCATATACAGACATTCGTCCCTTTAACTTCTCTTTAACTTCCCTTTAACTCCACAACATGTAAAATTACAGAACCTGCTTCAGGAAGTTCTCATCCTTGTCATCAAGTTCGATGACTATCTCCATCTTATCTGCTGAAGGAGCCTTGAAGATGACAGCCTTGAAGATGCTCAGCTTCTTTCCTATCTCTGGAATGCCAGAGAAGAATGTGATGGTCTTCACAGGTATTGACTTCAGATTCACGATAGCAAACATCTTGCTGTCTTTGATGTCTCGCTCATATTCCTTGAGCAGGCCGCTCTTCTCTGCCTTGCCGTTCTTCTTGAAGGCGCGTGAAGTGGCGATATACAGATTCTCTCCGTCTGTCACGCCCCAGTTCACATCCTTGCCGTCGAGTTCAAGGCGGTATTCGTTGTCACCTGTCTCTTTCATCTTCATGCCATAGTCTTTCATGCTCTTCTGCCAGTCCTTGACGTCACTCAGGAAGTTATCATTGTCAAGTTCTGCCTGTGCATAGAAGTCAAAGCCTATCGTATCGTCCTTCTTGAACTTGTTTGCCACAGATGATATGACGCTGTTCTGTATTGCTGACGCAGGGACAGCCACAGCAACATCACCATCAACAGCAGAAATCATCTGCTCGATATCTATTGCTCGCTCCACAACAAAGAGTATCTCCTTTGTCTTCTTGCTCTCTTTCATCTTCTTAAGGAGCCATTCGCCCTTTGCACCCATGCCAATCCACACGAGGGTGTTCTCTGTTGGCATGTCAATGTAGCGTCCCCCAATCTTCTTCATGTTTCTGTCAGCATCATCGATGATATCCTGCGCTTTGTCTGTCTTACCCCATACGCTGGAAGTAAGCACGGCTCTTCCTTTGTCGAAGTCAACGCTTGCCACAACTTCAATATCGCTGTTATTCACGTCATTAGGGATGAATGTCGTCGCCTGCTTTGCGAACGACTGAGGCAGAGCGCTGAGGTTTGAGTAGATGACAACATCTTTGCCGCTCTGCTCATTCATTGTGTCGAATGCCTTAGTCGAACAGAAGGAGTCGCCAGCCTCAAGCTTCATAAGCTCCACGCTCATCTGCTTGTTCTTGGATGCGCTCATCTTCTCAAGCGACGCAAAAAGCAGAAGAGTGCTATTATTATATGTATAGGCGATGTCCTCCAGCAGAGTGCCGCACATCACACCATCTTTCTCTGTAGCCTTTGTTGCGAGATTCTGCTTCACAAGACATGAGATGAATTCCTCCATCGTGCCTTTGTCAGCAACCTTCATCGTTACGCCGAGAGCCTCGCCAGCTGTCTTGAACACATACACAGGAGAGCGGAAGTCGATACCCATCTTAGATGGCTCTTTCATGTAGTCCTTCAACACTTTCTTGTCTTTGCCGAGAGCCACAGCACCCACATAGGAGTCGAGCGACTTCATCACAGAGGATTTCTCAAGCCTGCCTTCCTCTGCTATCGTCTTCACATCTACCGCAGCCACGAAAGTGGCGTTTGCAGGTATCACATTGAGGTAATCCTCTGCCTTCTTGTTAAGGAACAGGTATGCAACGACAGCAATTACTGCAAGCAGCACTATCAAGACAATAGAGATTATTATGCCTTTGCCTTTGCTTTTATTCTTCTTTTTCTTCATAAATGTTTTGTCATTAGGTATTTTCAATATATTCAAGTTTGCAATTTGCTCGTTTTTGGGGAATTATCGTGAAGTTTTCGTTTCGCTCGTTGTTAAAGAGACGCTTGCCCTATACAGACATTCGTCGCTTTAACTCCTCTTTAACTACCCTTTAACTCCGTAACAAGTAGAGTTAAGATTCTCCTCCTTACTTATCTCATTGATTTATAAGGTTCATGATATGCACAGCCACAAGAGCTGCAGTTTCTGTTCGCAGTCGGCTTTCTCCGAGACTTACGCTTTGGAAACCGAGGCTTTCAGCGAGCCTCACCTCCTCCACGGAGAAGTCGCCTTCGGGTCCCACGAGCACAAGGGCGTCCTCGCCAGCTTTCAGGGCATCTTTCAGCGGTATCTTCTCGCCAAGCGTCTCCTCCTCATAGCAATGACAGATAAATTTCTTCATCTTAGCTGGATGCGGAAACATCTCCGACTCCTCCTTTGCCATCTCTGCCACAAAAGCCTTGAAGTCTGTCATCTCGTTGAGCACCGGCTTCCATGCCTTATGACTCTGCTTCATCGCCGAGACAAGGATTTTCTCTATGCGCTCATTCTTTATCACAGTACGCTCTGAGAATTTGCATTTGAGAAATGTCAGCTCGTCAAAGCCTATCTCTGTCGCTTTCTCGGCGAACCACTCTGTACGGTCCATATTCTTTGTTGGCGCCATGGCGAGGTGCAGACGAGGCGTCCACTGCCTCTGCTGCGGCAATGCCTCCTCAATGCGGTAAAGGCAGCGCTTCTTTGTGGCTTCGCTGACCACAGCACGGTAGAACACTCCTTCGCCGTCCATGAGCATCATATCATCACCCGGCTCCATTCTGAGCACCCTGCACGCATGCTGAGCCTCTTCTTCTGGAAGTTCAGCCGCAGTTGCAGCATCGGGCACATAGAAGAATCTAACTTCTTTCATTTGCTGTTTCTTTGTTAAAACTCTGACTCTGGAAGAGCATCCAAAAATCTGGAGAACTCCTCCATGACCTTTTCTGTAGCTATCTCCACATTCCTCACACGACCGTGGTCTTCACGCAAGCAGAGCGAATGCACATCGTCAGCACTTCCCCAGCCTATCCATATCCTCACCTCATGCCCTTCCCACGCTTCGGCATATCCTGTTGATGCCATGGCATAATCGGTGCCGAAATATTTACATGCACCTCTCACCATCTGTTCAACAACCTCGCGCGACACCACATCATGCTCGGCTATCATCTCTGGGGGTACGCCAAGCATCCTCTCCTTCACCTCGTTCTGATAAGCCACAAGAGCTCCAACGAAGTAGTCGGAAGCGCCCGACACAGCGGTTATGGCAGATGCTATCCTGCCTCCAGTGCAAGATTCTGCCGTGCATACCGTCTTGCCGACGAGCCTACTTCTCCATTCTTGCATAAGCAGGCAGGTCGATTGAGGCGAAGTCGCCGTCAAGATATTTGAAATAGCCTGTGATGCCTATCATTGCGGCATTGTCGGTAGTGAACGAGAATTTTGGTATGAAAATCTTCCACCCATATCTCTTGGCATGGTCACGGTAGGCATTACGAAGTCCGTTGTTGGCGCTGACTCCGCCAGCCACAGCCACCTGCTTGATACCGGTGTCCTTCACCGCCTTTCGCAACTTCTTCATGAGGATATCGACTATTGTCTTTTCGAGCGACGCAGCAAGGTCCTCCTTGTGATGCTCGATGAAGTCGGGGGCGTCTTTTATCCAGTCTCTCAAGTTATACAGGAATGAAGTCTTCAGCCCTGAGAACGAATAGTCGTAACCTGCTATGTTTGGCTTGGCGAACTCAAAAGCTTCCGGGTTGCCCTGTCGTGCCAGCTTGTCAATGATAGGGCCGCCAGGGTATCCAAGCCCCATGACCTTCGAGCATTTATCTATAGCCTCTCCTGCAGCGTCATCTATCGTCTGCCCGATGATTTCCATGTCCTTATATGAGTTCACCTTCACAATCTGCGAGTTGCCGCCGCTCACGAGCAGACAGAGATAAGGAAACTCCGGCTGGTCGTTGTCGTCCTCACTCTCCTTGATGAAATGTGCAAGCACATGACCCTGAAGGTGATTAACATCTATCATCGGTATGCCAAGACTTCTCGCAAAACCTTTTGCGAAGCTCACACCCACAAGCAGGCTTCCCATTAGTCCAGGGCCACGCGTGAATGCTACAGCGTTAAGGTCCTCCTTTGTGATTCCAGCACGCTTGATGGCGGCATCGACAACAGGCACGATATTCTGCTGATGAGCACGGCTTGCCAGCTCTGGCACCACTCCTCCATACTCCTCATGCACAGCCTGCGAAGCTGTCACATTGCTGAGAAGGATGCCGTCTTTGAGCACCGCAGCACTTGTGTCATCACACGAACTTTCTATTGCAAGTATATACATTTTGATTTTCTCTTAATATGTTTTACAGTTCTAAGATTTTACGGATGAGTCACTCCGAATAATCGAAAAATCGACAAACCGAATAATCGTCAAAACCGCACAATCCTAATATGTCAGGATTTCCAGTCCTTCCTCTGTCATCAGATAGGTGTGCTCCCACTGGGCAGAATCACTATAGTCTTCTGTCACGACAGTCCACTCGTCGTCGCTGTCAACAAACACTTCCCATCCACCGGCATTGATCATTGGCTCAATGGTGAACACCATGCCTGGCACAAGCAGCATTCCGCTGCCTTTCTTGCCCCAATGCTCCATGTCTGGCTCCTCATGGAACTGATTGCCGACGCCATGTCCGCAAAGGTCACGCACCACCTTATAGCCGTTCTTGTGGGCATGCTTGGTGATGGCTGCCGCCTGGTCACCCACAAACGAATAAGGCTTGCACGCCTCGGCACCAATCTCCATGCACTCCTTTGCCACTCTCACAAGATTCTCCCTCTCAGGAGTCGTCTTGCCGATGATGAACATACGGCTTGCATCGGCATAATAGCCATCAACAATTGTCGTGCAGTCAACATTTATGATGTCACCCTCCTCAAGCACGTCCTCCTCACAAGGTATGCCATGGCACACCACCTCGTTGATGCTTGTACAGCAGCTCTTAGGGAACCCCTCATAGTTGAGCGGCGCAGGAATGCCACCATGCTTTATTGTGAATTCATGCACGAGGTTGTCTATCATGAGAGTTGACATTCCCTCTCTGATATTCTCAGCCACCATGTCAAGCACAGCGGTATTGAGAACACCTGCCTTGCGTATTCCTTCTATCTGTTCTGGAGTCTTTATCAATTCGCGGGTCGGTACAAGGAGACCCTTATTCTGGACAGCGAGGATACGCTTGTCCATCTCTGTGAGCGGCACGCCACTCTTAACCTTCCAATTTCGTGGGTTTTTATTAAACAGTCCCATAATTCGTATTTATAATTGCCTACAAAGTTACCACCTTTTTTTCATACAATGTACTAATTGCATTATATTCTTAAATTTATTCAGTCTTTTTTGCAATTATCACATTCTTTTAACTAATTTTGCATCTAATTACCAAAGAGGTAACTATTCTGCAAGTGATGTTTTCAAACAAGGATTGGCTTACGCCGAGCTTCGGTTTCACCAAATTCCACCAAATTAGAGCCTTGGCTCTGTGAATTCTCCTACAAGAACAACAAATTGCTTAATTATGGTTGAATTTGGTCAAATCTCTGTTTAATAAAAAAATAGAATTGAGTAGTTACAAATACTAAGACATTTCAACATCTATGAAACTTTTCAAAATATTATCTTTGTCCCTCCTCGCTGCCGCCATCGTTGCGTGCAACGACAAGAAGGAGCCCGAAGTCACTAATGTTTCCGACGAAGAGATTGACTCTGTCGGCATCGCTTCATTGCGCGACTACAACCGCTCTGACACAATGAAGATTGACGGACGCACATACAAGTTCACTTATTCGCGCGAACATATTGACACCATGCGCACAGTCATCAACGCCCAGGGGCTAGAGTATTACGAAAGCCGAGTAAGCGTCAAAGTGACAACTGGCGACGAACTCGTCTTCAACAAGACATTCTATAAGCGTGATTTCCGAGACTATGTGCCAAAGGACGAGCTCAGCCTCAGCACTATGGTCGGCGTCAATTTCAATTATGTGAAAAGGCAGGAAGACCGCTCTGCGCTCTACTTCATCATCTCTGTTGGCGACCCCGACGAGGCTTCCGACATGGTATGGCCTTTCGAACTCAAGATTGCCACAAATGGCACATACACTATCACTAAAGCCAACGACCTCGACACAGGCCCTATCAACCCGGGCATGAATGTTGACCCTGACGAGGACGCTGAGGTGTAAAAAAAGACCCTCCCCGCCCTCCCTGTGAGGGAGGGAGTGCCATCCGGGATGATGGCAGACAATACATTAAGAGTGAAGAGTTAAGGACCCCGAAATTCGGAGTCTTTAACTCTTCACTCTTTATTCTTTACTCTCCAAATGCAATGCCCTACACTTGCTTTCTATTCACCTGTTTTCCACACTCTTCCAAAGTAGAAACTTATAAGCCATTAAAAATAAGCAGTTTGACATTTTGATACTTGCAAATTTGGGTGTCTCGCAGTAATTTTTTACCATGTTTATACTCAAGATACCTCATGAATTTACTGAATATATGGATGTAATTCGTGCATAAACATCATGCTGAGAGAAAGTATTGCGTGATTATGCCACCCTAAACCAGCTCATTCCTGGCACTGTCAAGACACATAAGAATTAACATGAAATGTCCAATGTACATAAAACTGATAATTTACAACGAAAACATTCAATATCACATGAAAAAAGTTGCAATATGACATTTGCTTCTACCAGGAAACCTCTAAAAAGAGGCAATTTTTGCATTGGGTGTCTCATATACGGAAAACAGGAAAAAAGACCCTCCCCGCCCTCCCTGTGAGGGAGGGAGTGCCATCCGGGATGATGGCAGACAATACATTAAGAGTGAAGAGTTAAGGACCCCGAAATTCGGAGTCTTTAACTCTTCACTCTTTATTCTTTACTCTCCAAATGCAATGCCCTACACTTGCTTTCTATTCACTTAGCGTGAATGCCGCCATGCAGCTGGCGTGATTGACATTATGCACACAGCAAGAATAACATTATGCACTTGAACTGAATGACAGCATTCACTTAGCAAGACATTTTTGTCATATAAGTGTAAAACAAAAACATAAATGCTGTGTTGCTAATCGTACATGTGCCGTCGGCATTGAAGGTGAGGACTTCTCCTGAGGTGGTGCGCCATGTACCTGCTATTGCGCTGTTGTCAACAGCGTAAGGGTTGCCTCCTCCGAGGCTGACTTTGCGAGGAGCCTGTTTGCCTATCACGGTATTGATAAGCTGGGTGACATCGCTGACATCAAGCTTGCCGTCGTCGTTCATGTCGCCGACGTAGGTTTAGCTCTGGGCGCATACTGCCATGGCGCTGAGCAGCATGGCAAGCGAGAGGAATGATTTTTTCATAATATCTGTTATATCTGTTTTTTTACATACAAAGATATGAATAACAGATGAGACAAGCAAGAAAAGAGAAGAAATTAAGAGATAAGAGCCTTAACAAAAACAGGAAATAACCATCCATTAGAACATGTACAACTTGACGGAACCTTCAGAATGCATGCATTCTTATGAATAGGCGTCAAGAAGAATTTTGAACTAAAGCTTACCCATGCTTTAGAAATAAAAGACGCATTTGCGTAAATAAGGATAGAAATCAGAACCAAATTACGGATAATCAACCTATAAGTTGTGCGATTGGAGGTATTATGTGTACCTTTGCAATAAATCAATAAGATATGACTTTCAATCAAATAACGGAAAATGAGAAACTATGGGCGGTAAGATACGATGGATGCCCAGATAATGTGATTGACTCCATTCTGAACCAATGGAACGATTTTATATGGCTCCGAGATTTCTTCAAGGCTAACCTTGACGATCTTGCTTCTTATTTCAAAATTACAGATGTAAATCAAGCCATCTACGATACGATTGAGGATAGCGAAAAGCTGCAATGCCTCATCATGGACCTTTCGCCAGAAGCAAACCTTGACGAGGTGTTTAGGCCACTTGAGAACAACCGTACTCTGAGATGCTGTTGGGCAAAGAAAAGGCACGCCTGCATAATACACCAAGACACGCATCATGGTTGCGCATCTATGCCATCAAATTGGAACCAGGAATCTATGTGATAACAGGTGGAGCTATTAAACTCACCCGCACTATGCAAGAGCGTGAACATACGCTCGCAGAACTGGCAAGGATGGAGAAAGTGCGTCGATTTATGCTCGACAACGATATTACGGACAAGGATTCATTTGATGATTATCAGAAAGAAATATATTAACGAAAGGAGGTCTCAATGAGAACGAATGAGGAAATAATCTCCAAACTGAAGGAGCATCAGTCACCAACGCCATCGAAGTGGCGCGAGAATGCAGAGTGGCGCATGAAGAACAAAGCATGGTTGCGCCATTCCCAGTACATCTCCATGATGATGCTGGACAAAATGGAAGAACTGCATATGTCGCAGAAACAGCTTTCCGAATTCATGGGATGCAGTCAGCAGTATGTTTCGAAGGTGCTGAAAGGACAAGAGAACCTGTCGCTTGAGACTATTTCAAAGATTGAAAAATGTCTCAACCTGCAGATTATCCAGTCAAGTCCTTATAGGCAGTCCTATAATTTTGACGTAGAGCATGAAGGAACAAATATGGTTGCCGAAGATGATGACATTGCATGGAAACAACCATAAGGATGCGCACTGCGACAGCATCAATGGCTCGTAAGAGACATTTGCATCAAGACTAAGGGGTGCATTTCGTTTTTGTTAACAGTATGAAATTATTTTGACCACATACTTATCAACAAAAAAGCACCACCTCAAAAGGCAGCGCTTATCATGATGCAAGTACTTTATTTCCAATAAATTATCGTACATACATTATGTGACGAAGAAAAATCACACGCACACCTTCTCTATCTCCGGGATGCGGAAATGGAGCAGATGGACAATGCTCGGACAAGAACGGAGAGCACGGCGGTTCATCTCTTTTATCTTATATGCTGAACCTCTGCTCTGCTGAGCCACAGCTGTGCGTCGCTCTGTGAGCACCCATGGCATTGGAGAGAATCCAAAGCCAGTAGAGAATCCAGAGATATGCCTGTTGATCTCCTTGATTGTCTCTAACGACACACCAGCCTTATAAAGCACCGTAGAGGTGCTGGAATTGCAGTTGCCCTCATCACAGCACATCGGTATGAAATTATAGTGAATAAGGTCGGATGATTCAGCTGAATCGTATGAATCGATGACCGTTATGAGGTCACGGATAAACTCCTCCTCTGTCTTGCCGTCAGGCACAGGAATCTTAATCTTAGCCTTGAGATTTTTAGTGTCCTCACCCATATAGACATTCCTATCCTGCTCAAAGTATTTTCTGGAGAGCATATTCATGCCGAAGAAAGGCACATTATGCTGAGGACCGTATGCGGCATACTTAACAGTCTCACACTTATCATTCTCGATTGTAATGAAAGTGTGAGTAATAAGACCAGCGAATTTCACATTGCTGGGCAGATTTGTTGCATAAAGATAAACCGTCATTATCCTAATATCAAAATTTCATGCAAAGTTACGAATTATTTCACAAAGAACAATCCTGACTTATATAAAAAAATCAAAAAACGACATTCAGAAAAAAGTACGAGTAGAATGTAACTACTCAGAGATAATTATTAATAAACAAGGATCCACCAAATTAGAGCCTTTGGCTTTGGAGCATAAAGGATGAGGAAAAAATTATGGAATAACAAAAAAAGAGGCGTGCCATAAGACACGCCTCTCAATGTTATGTGATGATTTTTATTACTTAACAAGCACCTTCTTAGTTGTGCCATTGCTATACTTAACAATGTTGATGCCCTTCTGAGGAGCAGAAAGCTTAGCACCAGATACTGAGAAGTAAGATGCTGCGCCAGCTGCCTCTACTGACTTGATTGCTGTCTCCTCTGCATTAGGATCGTACTCATCTACAGGAAGGTTGTCCTGAGTGTAGATGTCGATATTGAGGACATGGCAGAAGTTAGAAGATGGACGAGGGAGTGTAGCTGTGAGGAGCTGATCTGTTGGACAAACAAATACAACCTCCTGAGTTACAGGAATTGTGTTGTCTGCATCAGCGTAAGTAAGATAGTTAGAGCCACCGCCTGCACCGATAGTGAAGATCACAACCTGACCAGCCTTGAGGATTGAACGGTCGAAAGTGAATGTAGGAGCAGACATAAATGTGAGACCGAGGTTGAAGTTGCCAAGGTAATCCATGATCTGTCCAACACCAGCAGAACTTGGTCCGCAAGTGACTGTGAGTCCTTCGCCAAGAAGGTTAGCCTTATCTTCTGCGTAAGCGTAAGTTGTTGTCTCGTTACCCTCTTCGTCAGTAGTAGTTGTAGCCTCAACGAGAAGAGATGCACGCATACGAGTGCTTGTGCCATCCCATGACCATCCACTCTCTTCAACAACCTTAACTGCGCTTGAGAGGTCTGTGCCATCATTAGCAACACCTTCGTTGTATTCATCCAATGTGTAATAAGTCTTATCGCCAGTCTCTGCATTTTCGATGTAGCAGCCTGAAACCTTGTTGCCTGTGAGGAGGTCAACAACATCCTGTGATGGATGGCTGAAATCCCAGTTGTGAGAGCCTTCAGTTGCTGTGCTCTGGAACACAACACCTGGGTAGTCAACATCGATGCTTACTTCTGCGTCAACATATCCGTCAGCCTTAACAATGACCTTAGCGTTCTTCTCAACAGAGAATGTAGAGCCAACTGTGAGAGCGTCATCATAATAAGAAGCGTCATCACCTTCAGTAAGGAAAGAGAAAGACTCACCGCAGAGAGTGTTGTTTGACCAGCCGATAGAGTAGATACGCTTTGTGCCGTCAAGACCAGAGAGTGAAAGTGTTGGAGCGTTGAGCTGGATTGGGTTGATATCAATCTGGAACTCCTTTATCTCAGAAACACCGCCTGTCTCAGAAACAGTAGCAGTCTGGATTGTTACGATGCCGTCGCCATCCTCATCATCGCTTGCAGAGATAGTGAAGTAGCCGTCAGACTTGTTATACTCATAGTCCTCGTATGTGCCGCCTGCATCAAGAATGCCGTACATAGTCTGGCATGCGCTGCCGAATGTTGACTCACCTGTAGTAAGTTCAATGTTACGAGTATTTCCGTTTACACCGACAATCTTATATTCTGGAGCAGAAACAGACTCCTGTGCATTTGCATCAATCCAAATCTGAACACCCTGGATAGAAGCAAGCTTACCCATAGCGATGTAGAGTGGGCCGTCAGCAATGACCTTGAAATAGCGGTAGCTGTCAGCAAGGCTCTCAGCACCTTCAGCTTCGAGGTCAACACCTTCGTTCTGGATTGCGTGAACATCATCAGTAATCTCCTCTACAACATCATAGCTGTTGTTGTGAGAGAGAGTAGAAGCTGTCCAAGCTGGCACCTCACCATCAAGACTTGCCTTCTGGATGCGGTTACAGTTTACAACATAATTGTGAATCTTTACATCATTAACCTCCTGAACGAACTCAGAACCTGCACCATCCTGAATACAGAGAATCTGACCTTCCTTGAGTCCAGAAAGAATCACATAACGAATACCATTCTTAGCATTGTAAAGACCGTTTGTAGCATGGAACTGAATGTCAGCAATACCCATATACCAGCCTTCCATACCTTCGTTAGTCACCTTTACTGGAGTATAGCTATCACAAACTGGCATGCCTGTGTTGTCGGCAGCTCCTGTTGTGAAAGTCTCTGGTGTGATAGCATTGCCGTTGACTGTCAATCCAATGAAGTCCCATGTCTTGAAAAGACGCATGTGGTAAGTCTCGTTCTGGAGAACAGCATTTTCACTTGGCAAAGTGAAATCATAAGCACTCGCTGTCAATGAAGCAACGAACATTGCAGCAGTTGCGAAAAAAGAGTAAATTTTTCTCATGAAATAAATGTTATATAGATTAATTAGATTTTGTGTAAATTCTAAAACTACCAAACTGTCTGTATTTTGACATTCACCTTGTTCAATGACAAATCTGAATTCGGGGTACAAAGTTACTATTTTATATTTTGGGGAGCAAAAGAATAACATGAAAAAACGCCAATTAGCTTGATATTATGGCCAAAAACAACTTTTTAACGCTTGCTAAAGCGTGAAAAACGAAAAAAGCAGTAACTTTGACACCTGGAAATTCAAAGATAAGCAGGTGATCAAAATGGCAAACAGTTATTTTCAGTTCAAGCAGTTCACCATCTGCCATGACAGATGCGCAATGAAAGTCGGCACAGACGGCGTGCTTCTTGGTGCATGGGCGGCAAGCGACAAAGCCCCAACAAGGATTCTCGATGTGGGCACAGGCTCAGGCTTGATAGCCATCATGCTTGCACAAAGATTTGAGCATGCTACGGTGCGTGGCATTGACATCGACAGCGACTCCGTGGAACAGGCAAGAGAGAATGCAGAAAGAAGTCCTTTTGGCAATCGGATAACCATCGAAGAATCAGATTTCTCGAAAGTCACATATCTAGATGTGAAATACAGCCTAATTATCAGTAATCCACCATTTTACAAAGAGGAGACTCTCGGAGGAGACGCAAGAAGAGACAGCGCGCGACACACCTGCTCACTGCCCTTCCAAACGCTAATAGCAAATGCCACAAAAATGCTTGATGACGAGGGTGTTTTTGCTGTCATAATACCTACAGCGGCAGCCAATAATTTTGTTGCTGAATGCGCCTTCAACAACCTGTACCTTCATAGGCGTCTCGACATAAAAACCACGCCAAGGAAGGTTGCAAAACGAACCATGCTGGAGTTTGGCAAGCGGATGCACGAAACAGAAAAAGCAGAACTCTGCATGAGGGATTCAAACAATAATCTCTCAACGGAATATGTCAGACTTACTGAGGATTTCTACCTTTAAACTCGTTGTGGAGTTAAAGGGGAGTTAAAGGGACGAATGTCTGTACATGGTGTAGTCACTTTTGCTTCGAGCGAAGCGATAACTCTTCGTTAACTCCACTATCCCCCAAAAAACGAGCAGTTGTAAAGCTAAAGTTGAATTTATCAGATATTCCAGAAAGACAAATAGACGAAAAAAAAAACAAAAAAACACATGGACTACAAAGCTATAATAGACAAGTATTACACAGAAGATAACGAACTGAAAAACATTCTGCTGGTACACTCCCGAGCAGTTGCCGACAAGGCTCTGAGCATTTGCGACAGACACCCCGAACTGAATGCTGACAGACAGTTTGTGGAGGAAGCGGCAATGCTGCATGACCTTGGCATCTTCAGATGCGACGCAGACGGCATACAATGTTTCGGCACATCACCATACATCTGCCATGGTACAATAGGAGCAGAAATCTTAAGAGAAGAGGGATTCCCACTTCATGCCAGAGTATGCGAGAGACATACAGGCACAGGGCTCACTCTCAAGCAGATAGAAGAGCAAGAACTGCCTGTCCCCCACAAGGATTTGGTGCCTGAAAGCATCGAAGAGATAATAGTATGCTATGCTGACAAGTTTTTCTCAAAGACAAAGTTAGACAAGGAGAAAAGTGTGGAGGGTGCTGTGAAATCACTGAAGAAATTCGGCGAAGAGGGTGTGGCAAAATTCATGAAGTGGGTAGAGATGTTTGAATAGCCATCCTACAGCCTTAACCCATGCAAGCTAAGCCCCTTCTTTAGTCTATATTATTCATAGGAGTTAACAGGAGTTTAGTGATGATACTTTTGCTAAACTTGGTTCATGCCAACAACAAGACATTTGTCCGTTAACATCCTGAGCGATAGCGATAACTCCTGATAACTCACGTTAACTCCGTGAATAATACAAGTTAGCCCTTTTTGCCGCTCTGTTCAATCATAAACAGAACTAATTAAGATTATTCTGCATTTTTTAGAGTTAATTATAAATTAAAAACACTATTATTTCCCGAAAAATGCGTACCTTTGCACCCGTTTTATGAGTAATCAAAGGTATATAGCATCATTTTTTGTACTGCTTTCAGTACTATCCATAATTGCTTTTAATGGCAGTATGGCTGCTGTGCCATATATGCACCACCCTTACCCATTCCTTAATGACAGCACAGACAACAAGACAGCAGATTCAACAAACATATCCATAGACTCACTAAAAGCCATATTCGACAGAGAGCATGGTCTGGACAACAAGAAAGAGACTCTGCAATGGAACGACTCAATAGCCGCAGTACAGGACTCGCTCAAAAAGACGAAGAAGAAAAGTGCGCTTGAGGGACCTGTGCATTATGAAGCGAAAGACTCAATGGTGTATTATATGGGTACAAACAATGCCTACCTGTACGGAGACGCCAACGTGAAATACCTGAAGATAGACCTCACATCTGAGAATATCACGATGAACATGGACAGCTCTGTTGTTCATGCCACATACGGAGTTGACTCCCTCGGGGCAAAGTTCGGCACACCAGTCTTCAAGGATGGAGGCGACGAATACCAGATGGAGAAGATGTCATACAACTTCGACACAAAGAAGGGATTCATACACAACGTCTATACAGCCCAGCAGGAGGGATTCATCAGAGCCGAGGAGTCAAAGAAGGGCTTGGGCGACGAGATGTTCATGCGCCATGGAAGATACACAACATGCGACGAGGAGCATCCGCACTTCTACATCGCTCTGTCGAGAGCCAAGGTTCACACAGGGAAAAGCGTCTTCTTCGGACCTGCATGGCTCGTTGTTGAGGACGTGCCTATCCCATTTGCCATCCCATTTGGATTCTTCCCTTTCACAAGCACATACTCCAGCGGCTTCATCATGCCAACCTATGGCGACGAGTCAACACGAGGCTTCTATCTGCGAGACGGCGGCTACTACTTCGCCATCAACGACAACATGGACCTCAAGCTCACGGGAGAAATCTTCACAAAAGGCTCATGGGGCGTAGGCGCACAGACCACTTACAAGAAAAGATACAAATATAACGGCAACTTCTATTTCAACTACCAGGTGACAAAGGCTGGCGAGAAGAACATGCCTGACTATTCAGAAACAAAGAACTTCAAAGTGCAGTGGAGCCATAGAACAGACAGCAAAGCTTCACCAAACAGCTCTTTCTCTGCCAGCGTGAACTTCGCCACTCAATCATACGAGCGAAACAACCTCACATCGCTCTACAATCCAACATCTTACTCGCAAAGCACAAGAACATCTTCTGTGAGCTATTCACACAACTTCCAGAAGATAGGACTGTCGTTGTCAAGCTCGTTCAACATATCACAGAACATGCGCGACTCCACACTCGCCCTCACCATGCCGTCGCTGTCATTATCGCTGCAGCGCTTCTACCCTTTCAAGCGAAAGAAGGCTGCCGGCAAGGAAAGATGGTATGAGAAGATTGCAATGAACTATACCGGTACACTCTCCAACTCTATCACCACCAAGGAAGACCAGCTGATGAAGTCAAACATCATCAAGGACTGGCGCAACGGAATGAAGCACAGCATACCGGTGTCGGCATCATTCAACATCTTAAAATACATCAATGTCACTCCTTCTCTCAACTACACAGAAAGATGGTACACAAACAAAGTGACACAATCATGGGATGAAGCGAGCCAGAAAGTAGTGCGCGACACCATATACGGATTCAACCGTGTGTTCGACTACAACCTCTCCCTCTCCGCAAACACCAAACTCTATGGTATGTATGTGCCTAATCCAAAAGTGTTCGGTAAGAAGCTGAGTGTTGTCAGACACGTGCTGACACCATCTGTAAGCTACAGCTTTGCGCCAGACTTTGGCGATGGCAAGTGGGGCTACTGGAAAACTTATATGAAAACCGACGAGGAAGGAAATGTGACCGCAGTGGACTACTCACCTTATGCAAGTTCGCTCTACGGAGTGCCATCGAAAGGAAAGACAGGCGCTGTGAGTCTTGACATCTCCAACAATGTAGAGGCGAAAGTTTACTCTGCCAAGACAGACAGTCTGAAGAAGGTGAGCATCATCGACGAACTTGGCGCTTCAATATCCTACAATCTGGCTTCAAAGTACCAGCCTTGGTCAAACCTCTCAACAAGAATCCGTCTTAAATGGGGCAAGACCACATTCAACATGAATGCCGTGTTCAACACCTACGCTTACGAGTTTGACAAGAACGGAAATGTCATTGTCGGCAACAGGACGGAGTGGTCATACGGACGCTTCGGACGCTTCCAGGGAATGTCTAAAAACCTCTCATACACATTCAACAACCAAAGTTTGAAGAAGATAGGCAAAAGCATAGCCAAAATCTTCGGCAGAGGACAAACCGACGAGGAGGAAACTGCAGCAAACGCCAGCGAAGAAGAAGAATTTGAAGATGACCTTGAAACAAACGAGGACAAGGCGCATACGACAAAGCAGAAAGGCGAGAACCCGAAGGAAGATATCGACAAGGACGGATATATGAGACTGCAAATGCCTTGGTCATTCTCCATCTCCTACGGTATAACAATGGCAGAAGACAGAAGGGCGAAGATAAATGTCAAGACAATGAGATACCCTTATGCCTTCACGCAGAACCTCAACTTCTCGGGTAACATCAAGCTCGCTTCCAACTGGAACACGAACTTCTCATCAGGATGGGATTTCACTAATCACGCTATCAGCATGACAATGGTGAACATATCTCGCGACATGCATTGCTTCAACATCTCATGCGGACTGGTATTCGGCAATTACACCAGCTACCACATATCACTCCGCGCCAATGCGTCAACTCTCACAGACGCTCTTAAATACGACAAGAAATCAAGTTATTCAAGTTCTATCAAGTGGTATTAATATGTCAAGAATTCTTGCAATAGACTACGGACTGAAGCGAACAGGAATCGCCGTCACCGACACTCTGCAGATGATAGCCAACGGCTTGACAACTGTAGATACTAAAGATCTGGAAACATTCATCACAGATTATGTCAGCAAAGAGGATGTCTCTACAATCGTCGTCGGCAAACCGACACAGATGAACGGAGAGAACAGCGAGAACATGAAAAGAATAGAGCCCTTCTTCAACCGACTGAAGAAACTCTTTCCAACAAAAGAGATCGTGTACTATGACGAAAGATTCACGTCAGTACTTGCTCACCAGGCAATGCTGCAAAGCGGCATAGGTAAAAAAGCGAGACAGAACAAAGGACTTGTTGACAAGATAAGCGCAACAATTATTCTTGAAGACTACATGCAAAGCAGGATATAACCTGCACGTTCAGTATTAAGCAGGTAATAAGATTTATTTTATTTATCAAAAACATAGAGCCCGGCGCAGCCAATTTAGAGATTTATCAAAAAAATAAAGAATAAACAACATTACAAAATATGATACTTCCAATGTACATTTTCGGTCAGCCAGTATTGAGAAAGGTTGCCGAGGACATAGATCCTGAGAACTATCCAAATCTTCAGGAACTTATAAAAAACATGTTTGAAACACTCAGACGTTCAGAAGGCGTAGGACTTGCAGCACCACAGATTGGTCTGCCTATCCGCCTTTTCATCGTTGACCTCGATGTCCTCTCTGACGATGAGCCAAAGTACAAAGGCTACTTCAAGACTTTCATCAACCCAGAGATTGTTGAGGTGAGCGAGGAGACATGCTCAATGAGCGAAGGCTGCCTGTCAATCCCTGGCATCAACGAGAATGTCAAGCGTCCATCAAAGGTGCTTGTCAATTATCTTGACGAGAACTTCGAAGAGCATGAGCTCTGGCTTGAGGATTTTGAAGCGCGCGTGTTCCAGCACGAATATGACCACCTCGACGGCAAAATGTTCATCGACCATCTGTCACCATTCCGCAAGCAGATTATCAAGTCAAAGCTTGTGGCAATGACAAAGGGCAAATTCTCTGCTTCTTACAAGTGCAAACCAAATAGATAAGTAGGTGATGTCTATACGCCGCCTCATATTATCAATCTTCGTAACATTCATCGCCTCTGTCAGTAATGCACAAATCAATACAGACAGAATGATGACTGTGGCGCGAAACTCATTGTATTATGAGGACTACGTGATGTCTATAAGCTATTTCAACCTCGTCATCAACTACAAGCCACACCTCTATGAACCATATTTCTACAGAGGACTGGCGAAATTCTATCTCGACGACTTCAGCGGAACAGTGTCTGACTGCACAGCGGCGATAAACCGCAACCCGTTTTATCCAAACAGCTACGAACTACGCGGACTCGCCTATATCAACCAGAAAGACTTCCTCAGTGCGGAAAAGGACTACACCAAAGCCGCCGACATGATGCCAGAGAGCAGGCCTATATGGAACAATCTGGTTTACTGCAACATCGAACTCGACAGTCTGCAGAGAGCCGACAGCATTGTTGACATCATCATAAAGAAATGGAGCAAGTATGCTGACGGATATAACATCAAAGCACAGATAAAGCTGCAGATGAAAGACACAGCCGCTGCTGAGACTATCATCGACAAGGCTATTGAGGTGGAGAGGTATAACGTGAAGAGCATCACCATAAAGGCTGGCATCCAAATGCAGCGCGGACAGTACAAGGGGGCAATAAAGAACTACACCGAATGCCTGCGACTTGACCCTAAAAATGCAGGCAATCTCATCAACAGAGCTTTGTGCCACTATCACATCGACCAGTACAGAGAGGCGATGAAGGATTATGACCTCGCCTTAGAGCTTGAACCAAAAAACTTCATCGGTCACTACAACAGAGGACTCTTGCGAGCAGATGTGGGCGAAGACAATCTCGCCATAGAAGATTTCAACTTCATCCTCGACATCGACCCAAATGATATGCTGGCAACTTTCAACCGAGCAACGCTGCTCGAGAATGTTGGCGACTACCAGGGAGCGATAAGAGACTACACAACTGTGATAAAGGAATTTCCGAAATTCCTCTATGGCTACGAAAGACGAGCTTCTGCAAGAAGAAAAGTCGGTGATTTTGCTGGCGCGAATAAAGATGAAGAGCATGTGCTCAAAGAGCAGATTGCCCATAAGTACGGCTACTCCACCCCAACATCAAGGATGAAAAACAAGACTATAAAGAAGTCGGAAAGAAACCTTGATGACTACAGGAAGCTCGTCGAAGAAGACGATTCGATAAAAGACCGTGTGTACGAAAGCGAACTGCGAGGAAAAGTGCAGAATCACGACCAAGAGGCAAAACTGCTGAAACCTAGCACGCGTACATATAATATATATAAGGTCAACCCACCAGACGACGCACTCATATATTTCGAGAAAGCATACGAAGAGGCTCAAAGCGGAAAAATCGGTGAGGCGATCAAAGACTTTGACAAGGTCATCGAAATAAACGATGGAATAGCTGAGGCATATTTCAACAGAGGACTTCTCAAACTTTTACTCGACGAGAGGACCACAGCAATCTACGACTTGTCAAAAGCCGGAGAACTTGGAATATACCAAGCGTACAATATAATAAAGAAAAATCAGAAGAAACAATAGTTTTTTCTGCTAATATTATATAAAAAAGAAAAAGAAACGCTAAATTTGCACTTAAATACCTATTAGGCACTTATCAGCAAGGCATAACAGGCAACGCCCACACAAACTTGTGGAGGTCAAAACTTTATCGTACAGAAGATAATAACATAACATAATATGATAAAAATAACATTTCCAGACAATTCTGTCCGTGAATACGAAAACGGAGTGACAGGATTGCAAATCGCAGAAAGCATCAGCCAGCGACTCGCACAAGATGTAATCGCTTGCGGTGTGAACGGAGAGACAACAGAGCTCAACCGTCCAATCAATGAGGACGCCACTATCGCCCTCTATAAATTTGAAGACGCAGAAGGCAAGCACGCATTCTGGCACACATCAGCCCACCTCATGGCTGAAGCTATCGAGGAATTATACCCAGGCACACAGTTCGGCATCGGTCCTGCCATTGAAAATGGATTCTACTACGATGTTATGCCACCAGAAGGCGTAAAACTCAGCGACGCTGACTTCCCTAAGATTGAGAAGAAGATGCAGGAACTTCAGCAGAAGAAAGAGGCTCTTGTGCGCAAGGACATCTCAAAGGCAGAGGTAATGGAACTTTTCGCTTCAAAAGGACAGACATACAAGAACGAGCTTATCGCTGAACTTGAAGACGGAAAGATCACTACATACACACAAGGCAACTACATCGACCTCTGTAAAGGTCCTCACCTTGTGAACACAGCACCTATCAAGGCTGTGAAGCTCCTCTCCCTTGCTGCTGCTTACTGGCGCGGTGATGAGAAGCGCCCAATGATGACACGTATCTACGGTATCTCTTTCCCAAAGAAAAAGATGCTTGACGAATATCTCATAGCTCTCGAAGAGGCAAAGAAGAGAGACCACAGAAAGATTGGCAAGGAAATGGAGCTGTTCATGTTCTCAGAACGTGTGGGCAAAGGTCTTCCAATGTGGCTTCCAAAGGGTACAGCCCTTCGCATTCGTCTTCAGGATTTCCTTCGTAAGATCCAGAAGCGTTATGGATATCAGGAGGTTATGACACCACATATCGGTGGCAAGAACCTTTATGTCACTTCAGGTCACTACGCACATTACGGCAAGGATTCATTCCAGCCAATCAATACTCCAGAAGAAGGCGAGGAATACCTCCTCAAGCCTATGAACTGCCCTCACCACTGCGAAATCTTCGCATGGCAGCCACGTTCATACAAGGATCTGCCTTTCCGCTGCGCAGAGTTCGGTACAGTTTACCGCTATGAGCAGTCAGGAGAGCTCCACGGACTCACTCGCGTACGTTCATTCACACAGGATGATGCACATATCTTCTGCCGCCCAGACCAGGTGAAGAGCGAATTCCTCCGCGTGATGGACATCATCAACATCATCTTCAAGGCACTCGACTTCAAGGACTTTGAAGCTCAGATTTCCCTCCGCGACCCTAACGACAAGGAGAAGTATATCGGAACTGACGAGGTGTGGGAAGAGGCACAGAACGCTATCATCGAAGCATGCGCAGAAAAGGGTCTCCCAACACGCACAGAACTTGGAGAGGCTGCTTTCTATGGTCCTAAGCTCGACTTCATGATTAAGGACGCCCTTGGTCGCCGCTGGCAGCTCGGAACAATCCAGGTTGACTACAACCTCCCAGAGAGATTCCAGCTTGAATACACAGGTTCTGACAACCAGAAGCACCGCCCTGTAATGATTCACCGTGCGCCATTCGGTTCAATGGAACGCTTCATCGCTGTGCTCATCGAGCATACTGCAGGACACTTCCCACTCTGGCTCACTCCTGACCAGGTTGTCATACTCCCTATCTCAGAAAAGTATAACGACTACGCTCAGCAGGTTGCAGCTACACTCAACATGCAGGATGTACGCACAATTGTTGACGACAGAAACGAGAAGATTGGACGCAAGATTCGTGACAACGAAATCAAGCACATCCCTTATATGCTCATTGTCGGAGAGAAAGAAGTTGCAGATAGCACTGTAAATGTAAGAAAACAAGGCACTCAGCAGCAAGAAACAATGAAAATTGAGGATTTTGCAAAGAAAATTCAAGAAGAAGTTCGTCAAATGACGGAAAATTTCTAACTTTGCACTCGAAATCAATAAAATAGCAAAGAGTCTGGAGACTTCAAATCAATATGAGTCTCCAGATTTCTTGAGAATAATAAAACTTAACTTAAAACATATCGGAAAACCAGCCACATTTAATGAAAGGTGACATAAAAAAACAGCAGCAGCACAGAATCAACGAACAGATTCGTGTGCGCGAAGTGAGAATCGTTGGTGAAGACATCGAATCAACAGTAATGCAAACACGCGACGCCTTAAAGCTTGCAGACGAAAAAGGTGTTGACCTTGTAGAAATTTCTCCAAATGCTCAACCTCCGGTATGTCGACTTATCGACTACTCTAAGTTCCTTTATCAGCAAAAGAAGAAGGCAAAGGAGCTCAAGGCTAAGCAGGTCAAAGTCGAAGTTAAGGAAATTCGATTCGGACCACAGACTGGCGAAGCAGACTATGCTTTCAAGCTCAAGCACGCTCAGGAGTTCCTTTCTGACGGCAACAAGGTCAAGGCTTATGTATTCTTCAAAGGACGCTCAATAGTATTTAAGGAGCAGGGCGAAGTTCTCCTTCTTAGATTTGCAAACGACCTTGAAGAGCTTGCTAAAGTTGAGAGCATGCCATCACTTGAAGGCAAGAAGATGTTCCTCACACTTGCTCCAAAGAAGGCAGGACAGCCTAAGAAAAGTCAGCAGAAGCGCGACAACGAAGCAGCAGAAGCACAAGCAAAAGCTGCAGCAAAGGTTGAGTCAGCACCAAAGCCTGCTGCTAACGAATCGACAGAAGAAGCTGAAGAATAAAAGAAGTGCGTAACGCCCTGGTATATGCGTTGCCACCATTTACTAATAATTAAATTCATAAAAAAATGCCAAAAGTTAAAACTAATTCCGCTGCTAAGAAGCGTTTCAAGCTTACTGGTACAGGCAAGATCAAGCGTCAGCACGCTTATCACAGCCACATTCTGACAAAGAAAACTAAGAAGCAGAAGAGAAATCTTGACCACTCTGCAATTGTAGTTTCTGCAAATGTAAAGCAGGTACGTGACCTTCTCTGCCTCCGTTAATAGGTTTCAGAATCAGAACAGTTCGAGAGAACAAAAATTCAGTAAGAATTTAACTTAAAGTTTAACCGAATTTATAGCACCAAAGAGCGAAAGATGTTCGCCGCTATAGTTCAAAAAAAAGAAAAATTATGCCAAGATCAGTAAATCATGTTGCATCACGCGCTCGTCGTAAGAAAATTTTGAAGCGCGTAAAGGGTCAGTTCGGCGCTCGCAAGAACGTATGGACCGTTGCTAAAAACGCCTATGAGAAAGGCCTCACTTATGCTTTTGCAGACCGTCGTCGCAAGA